>JAICKM010000039.1 GCA_025927935.1 Chloroflexia bacterium
CGACCACCAGGTTGCCCAAGAGGTATTGGGGCTGTTTGGGATCGCACGTGATAACGGCGGATACTCATTGCTTCTTATCCTCGGTGTGCAAGCGATCAGTATAGTCCTCACGGCATTATTTGTTGCCTGCATTAGCTGGCTGGTGTTAACTGTAAGACGTAGCCGAGGCCAAAGGGCAAGCACTAAGCTGGCCGAAAGAACTGGCGGTTGGGGAGACAGGTAGACAGCCATTGGCGTTGTATCCAGCAGCCCGACTACGACGATGGCCAGGCCCGCACTGATCTAGCGACGGCTACCGTGGGGGGGAGTTCGAGCTAGGACTCACATTTTCCCCTGGATCAGTCCCAGGGGGCATGTCACTCCAACGCGGTATGGGTCGGGTGGTCCAGGTGCTACGGGACCACCCGGCCAGCGGGTGACCACCGCGGCTGGCACCCGCGCACCTCATGGCCCTGGCCCAACTGCTGGTGCAAGGTGGGGACGCGTTTCTTGCAACAGATCCCGCTATCGTGGGCAATCCATGTAGCCAAGGATGTAGCCAAACAGAGAGACATGGGCGGAGACAATGGACGGATATGAATGTTAATTGCGCTAAAGCCAGAGATAAATTGAAGTAGTGGACGTCTGTGGACGTCTTTCCGTCGGACTCTTAATCAGTGGGTTCAGGGTTCGAGTCCCTGGCGGGTCACCATAATTCCGCTAAGAGCAGGCGTAAATTGATGGCCGGACTAGTTACAGTCCGGCCATTGCTATAGGTTTGACAGCCAAACGAAAACCAAAAAGTTAGTGGATAGGTTCAACACGCCGCGCCTCCTGGGGCGCAGAGCATTGGCGGCGCGGCCAAGCAGGGCCGGGTTCGGCTTACCGAGCGTAATCGACGTCATTTTGGGGCACGGCCCGGCCGCCGGGAGCGCACAGCAAGTCGGCCAGGGGTGGTATGCGCCGGATTGCGACGGCAGCGATGGCGGGCACGGCCCTGGGCAGATCGGCCAGTAGAACGACCAGTGGAGACGGGCGACCAGGAGCCTGCTTAGCCCTGGCACGAGTCGGCTGCTATAGACCAACGTGCGCTAGGGGCACGGCCGGAGCAGCACGCGGGCCAACGACCGCGCCCCTCCACCGCAAGGCGCTCCACCCTGCCTACCTACTGATTCCTCGCCACTCAGTCAGCGGCGCCCTGCCCCTGACCGGCGTTCGGCTCCAACTCCTCCCGAGTGGAGCCGACCAAGGGCCGCTGGAGGGTCGTGCTCGATCACGAAGGTGACCAGCGCCTCCACTGCAGGGACCTCGACGGCGAAGATTTGGCCAATGTAGCGCCAGGGTGCCGGAACTCCGGAGCCGCAGTCATCCCGGCCCGCTCCCGCGCAGTTCACGTGGCACCGCTGATCACGTAGGGAGGCCGTCGGCCCATCGCGTAGCGGTGCGAAGTACATTCTAACAGTAAAGATCGGCGCACACCCCGCCTGCTGCCGGGCATCTTGCAGCAGCGCTAAGGTCGGCTCCTGCTGGAAACCCGAACAGCGCCGACCAATATCGGGAAGTAGGGGCCCCACTGCCGCCAGGATATTGGCGCCAGCAGCAGCGTAGCCAAACATGGCGGAGAACGCCCGTATTGAAACCTTGATTGTGGCACGGGTTGTGGGGCAGGCACGGCTGATTTCGCAGGCACGCGGCGAGCGTGCAGCAAGGTGGGCCTGCGGAAGCGCCACTAACCGACCTTTCTCGCACTCCAGGATCAGCGAGTAGAGCGACATCGTCGTAGTATTTACGCTAAAACAGGGTACCGCAGTGGGCGCTAAAGGCCTTGTGACAGACTATGCAGCGATAACGCGTTTCCCGCCACCTATAAATCGTAATGTTGCCCTTGTTTTCGGTTCGGCTTTAGCGCAAATTTGAGATCCCAATTGACCA
Source organism: Chloroflexia bacterium (assembly GCA_025927935.1). The sequence goes on from JAICKM010000039.1 coordinate 1,912, forward strand.
CCAAGCGGATGGATTTCTATGAAAAATGTGGACGTTCTGGACCGTCGGGGCCCGATTTACGCATGGGATTGGCGGGGGAGTGCATAGTGCGCCCAGGTGGATCGGGGCCGGGCAACGCGGACGAACTACCGCCGGGCTGACCCAGCCTTCAGGGCGCGGGCCAGCGCCTGTGCGGAGATCACGAAGGGATGGGCGACGTGGTCGAGCAGCCGGTTGGTCCAGCCGAGCACTTTACGTGCCCAGTTCACCTGCGACCGATTGTAGGTCAGCACTGCTGTGTGAGGGCCGACCTGGCGGCCCTGCTCCTGGCTGAGATAGTAGCGGTGGTCCATGATCCAGAGGTAGAGGTCGGCGGGGGTGCGGCCGGGGAACGCATCGAGGATGCCTTGCTCCTCGATGATCTGGACCAGCGGTGCGTAGACGGTATCATACCAGTCGAGCACCGCCTCTTCCCAGGACACGGGCCGGTTTTGCTCGATACCCATAAACCAGCGGTGGGCGGAGATGTGCTCGATGAGCACGTTGTAGCGTCCGAGCGAGGTGAAGGCGATGCCGGCGCCGGGGCGCAGCGTATCGAGGTTGGTCTGCTCCAGAAAGCGGGCATACTCGGCCAGGCGCAGCAACTCGCGCTGGTCCGTATCGCGGGTGAGCGGCAGCTTGGTCTGCAATTCCACCACCTGGGCGTCGATGAACGCCATGCCCTTCTCTTTGGCGACCGAGACGCGGTGGTTGCCATCCAGCACGAAATAGGCTTCGCCGATCTGATAGACCTGGATCGGCGGCAGTACGATGTCGGTGAGGGTCGCTTCGTCGACATTTTCCCACCGCGCCTGGGTGTGCGTCTGCGTGGGCAAGAAGTGGCGGTTGAAGTCCTCGTAGCGGTCCACGCTGCCGATGATCCTGGCAACCGGTATCGCGCGCACCCCGCGGTAGACCTGGCTCTTGATCGGGAGCTGTTCGCGCACCTCCTGGAACGAAAGCAGATCGTTAGGTCGACGCATCAAGAACGAACTGATTTCATCTAGGAAGACTTTGCGCCGGGCGCAGTTGTAGTCCTCTTGCGCCTGGAAAGCAGCCGGTTTCAAGCGACGGCTGGGATCGATCATCAAGTACCCTCCTGGGGCGATCCGCGTGGCGGGCAGGCGCCACGCGCGAATCGCGCCCGCGCCGCTCCCAGCTTCGGGAAACCGGGCGGGCGGGCGCGATTCCTGCGCTGCGCCAGGGCGCAGGCCCAATTAGCGGTGAACTTTTATCGTTTCGGCCGTCTCAATATAGCCTCCCTGGCCGGGCATGCCGTAGTCGAGAGTCGGGATCGCGTCTAGAAGCAGGCGCGTGTATTCATCTTTTGGCTGCATGATGATCTGCTTGGCCGGCCCCTGCTCGACGACTTTGCCTTTGTTGAGCACCATGATCTCGTCGGAGAGCAAGCGGGCGCTCAACAGGTCGTGGGTGATGTAAAGCATGGCGATGCGCCGCTCGCGCACGAGCTTGTCCAGCAACTGGAGAATCTCGGCGCGGATGGAGACGTCAAGCATCGAGATCGGCTCGTCGGCGATGATGATGTCCGGGTCGGGCGCGAGGGCGCGCGCGACTACGATGCGCTGGCGCTGGCCGCCGGAGAGCTGGTGCGGATTCTTGTTCATGAACTGTTCGGGGGGTGACAGGCCGACCGTTTCCAGTAACTCCATGGCCCGCTTGCGCGCCGCCGCGCCGCCCAGCTTCTTGTAGTTCATCAGCGGCCGCATCAGCAAGTACTCGATATTGTGCGCCGGGTTCAGCGCGGAGAACGGGTCCTGGAAGACGTACTGGACGTGCGCACGATAGTTGTGGAGTGCGCCGCCGCTGATCTGGTCAACCCGTGTATCGCCAAACGTGATGGTGCCGCTGTCGGGCCGCTCGATGCCGGTCAGGAGGCGGGCGATAGTGCTCTTGCCGCTGCCGCTCTGGCCGACCAGGCCCGTCACGCGGCCTGCGTACAGCGTGAACGATACGTCGTCCACGGCCTGTACCGTCGCCTTCTTCAGGCCCTGGCGGCGCTCATAACTCTTGCAGATGTGCTCCAGCCGCAGCACCTCGGCACCTTCGAGCTTCAGGCTCTTGTGCGAGGTGGCCTCGGAGAAGGCCGCGTCCACCAGCGCCGGTCCCTCGTCGACCACCCGCTCGTCGCCGGTCCGCCGGCTCTGCTGCCATTCCATCTCCGCCACGTGGCAGGCGGCGCGGCCATCCCACATCGGCAGGAGTTGCGGCTTCACCTCGCGACAGATCTTGATCACTTCAGGACAGCGCGGGGCATACGGACACGCCTTCGGCGGATGGGTCAGGTCGGGCGGACGGCCCGGAATGTAGCTGATCTCGACGTTGTCGGCGGCGGGATCCGCATACGAGCCGAGCAGCCCGTGGGTGTAGGGATGGATGGCGTGCTGCAACATGGATTTCGCGGGCTGCTCCTCCACCAACTCCCCGGCGTACATGACCAGGATGCGATCCGAGACCTCCAACACGGTGCCCAGATCGTGGCTGATAAGGATCACGGCGAAGCCCATCTGGCGTTGCAATTCGCGCAGGTTCTCCATGATCATTTTCTGCACGAGCACATCCAACCCCGTGGTCGGCTCGTCGAGCAGGACGAATTTGGGTTTGAGGGCCAGGGCCAGGGCCAGCGCGACGCGCTGCTTCATGCCGCCCGATAGCTCATGCGGATAGAAGCCCATGAAGGAGGGATCGATCTTGACCATCTGCAGCAGCTCGGCGATGTGCTCGCGGATTTGCGCTTTGCTCAGATCGGTCTTCTCTTCCATGACATCGCTGAACTGCCGCTCGATCTTGTAGACCGGATTCAACGAGTTCATGCTGCTCTGGAATACCGTCGAGAAGTCACGCCAGCGCATATGACGCAACTGACTTTCGGGCATCGTCGTGATGTCTTTTCCGTCAAAGCGGACAGTGCCGGCGCTGATGACGCCGGGCGACTGGAGCAAGCGCAGGATCGCGTTGCCGAGCGTCGATTTGCCGCTGCCCGACTCGCCGACCAGGCCGACAAACTCTCCCTGGTTCAATTGGAACGTCACGTCGCGGATGGCATACAGCGGCGAGCGGTGCTTCGTGGCATAGGTCACGTCCAGGTGTTCGACTTCAAGCAGAGCCATAGTGCTACTCCTCCCGCAACTGGGGATTGCTCAGCGCATCCACGCCGAAGTTGATCAGGATGAGCGAGGTGGTCAGCAGAGCCAGAGCGAGGCCGGGCGCCGCCAACCAGGCCCACTGGCCGGTCAGCATCGCGCCGCCGTTGTTGGCCCAGTAGAGCATCGTGCCCCAACTGACCGTGCTCGGATCGCCCAGGCCGAGGAATTCCAGGCCCGCTTCGGCGCCGATCGCGCCGTTCGCCGCCCCGATGTAGGACAGCACCACCAGCGAGATCATGTTGGGCATGATCTCGCGGAAGATGATGCGGAACGGGCCGTCGCCGGCAAACTGCGCCGACGTGATATAGTCGCGGGTGCGCAGCGAGATCACCTGTGCGCGCTTGAAGCGCGCGCCCCAGGCCCAGCCGGTGAGGGCGATAACAAAGACGATGATCGCCACCCCGCGCACCGGCGAATAGGCCGCGATCGAGATCATCAACGGGAGCGCGGGCACCACCAGGCCCAGGTTGATGAGGAACGAGAGCACGTCGTCGACGACACCCTGCATGTAACCGGCGGTCATGCCGATGACCAGGGCGATGATGGTCGCCAGCGCGCCGGCCACCACGCCGACGAGCAATGAGGTCCGGGCGCCGTAGATGAGCTGCGACAACACGTCCTGGCCCGCCTGCGTGGTGCCTAACAGATGCTCGGCGCTCGGCTGATCTGAGGGCAGGAAGCTACTGTTCTGCGGGTCGTAGGGCGCCAGGATGGGCGCCAGCAGCGCCACCAGGATAAAGAAGGTGAGCATCACCAGCCCCACCCGCGCTTTCTTGTTCTGCCACAGAATCGTGAACCAGGATGGCATCTTGAACCGGGCGCGGGTGGACTCCAGGCCTACGTCGTCGCGCATGCTCTCGTCTTCCGTGCCCGTCTCGCGGGTTGCCAGCGGCAGGGGTGCATCGCTCGGAATCGACCCCGTGACGGCGGTTAGCCCACTCACTCCGATGTTGCTGGCTCCCTGAGAAGGCACGTCGTGCTGGACCGCTTCCTCCGTTTCGACCTCCAGGGGATGCGCGCGATTCTTGGTATCCATTTACGACGCTCCTTTCCGCACCCGTGGGTCGAGCCAACCGTACATAAAGTCGGCGAGCAGGTTAGCCAGCAAGACCCCGACTGTTGTGAACAGGAATAGCGCCTGCATCAGTGGGTAATCGCGGTTGCCCACCGCCTGGAAGAGCAGCCGGCCCAGACCGGGGTAGTCGAAGATGCCTTCGATGAATATCACACCGCCCATAATGCCGCCGAGCGCGATGGCGAAGCCGGTGACGTTGGGCAGAATGGCGTTGCGGGCGCTGTAGAGCAGGGCGATCTTCCAGGGCTTCAGCCCCTTGGCGATAGCCAGGCGGGTGTAATCCGCGCCCAGCTCCTGAATCATGTTGTTGCGCATACCCATAACCCAGCCGATCGGCGCCGTGAGCAGGATCGCGGCCGCCGGCAGCACGGCGTGCTTGAGGATGTCTCCAACATAACCCAAGCTGAATTCACGAGTCGATGTCTCGCTGAAACCGCCGCTCATGGGCAGCCATTGGAGCTTAAAGGCGAAAATGAAGAGCAGCAGCAGCGCAATCCAGAAGAACGGCAGGGTGCCGACGAAGCTCAGGCCCAGGCTGACAAAGGAGTCGAAGACGCTGTTGCGGCGCCAGGCCGCAAAGGCACCCAGGATGTTGCCGACGATGAACCCGATCACCTGCGTGGTCAAGACAAGGATGATGGTCCACCACATCGCCTGCTCGATCATGTGCATGACGCTGTAGGGGAAGTAGCTGTAGGACAGACCGAAATTGAGGTGGATGATGCTGTTCAGGTAGTCGAAGTACTGCTGGAAGATATTACCGTTCGGCACGCCCAGCATCGTCCGGATGGCCTGGAGTTGGGCCGGATCGATGGACTTGTTCTGACCAACCATCTGGCGGACGATGGACTCCGCGGGATCGCCCGGTTGCAGGCGCGGAATGATGAAGTTGAGCGTGACTGCCGCCCACAAGGTCAACAAAAAGAATAGGAATCGGCGCACAAAGTACCGCATAACCCGACCTCCCCGGTGCTCCGGGGGCTACGCACGGCCCCTCAGGCACCGTATTCTTTTAGCCGAAACAATCGGGGGTGGCGCCGCGCGGCGCCGCCCCCGCCGCTCCCTGTTCCGTGGCCCGGCTTATTTTCCGGTGCTCGGGGCCAGGTGGGTGATGATAAGCAAGCTGTCGGTCGGTCCGGCGTAGGGATCTTGCTCATTGGGCCAGCCGGTCGCGTTCTTCGTGCTGTACTGGAACCAGTGCGCGCCATACCAGAGCGGGACCGTGGGGAACTGCGTCGTCAAGATCTTCTCCAGCCCGACGACGGCCTGCTTCTGGGCGGCTTCGTCGGGCGACTGGCGCAACTGATCGATCAGCTTGTCGGTATTCTGGTCCTCCCAGCGGATCCAGTTCGTCGGCGCTTTCTGCCCGATCGGCGCGCTGGCCTTGCTGTAGAAATAGTCGTGGTAGTTGTCGTACATGCTGCACGAGCCGCCATGGACGGCGAAGGCCATGTCGAAGTTGCCCAGGCCGCGCTGCTCATCGACAGTGTCGGGCGCGGGCGTCTGCACGTTCACCGTCAGGCCCAGCGCGTTCAGATTCTGCTGGACGACCTGCGCGGCCTGGATCCAGTCGGTCCAGCCGTTCTGCACCAGGAAGGTGAACTCGATCGGCTTGCCGTCCTTGCCCAGCAACTTGCCGTTGCTGTCCTTCTTGTAGCCCGCCTTGTCCAGAATATCGGCGGCTTGCTTGGCATCATAGTGAATGATGCCCTGCTCCGGGATATCGGGCGCCAGCCAATCCTTCTGGCCGGGCAGCACCAGGCCGGTCTGGCTCGCAGGCTTGACGTAGCCGAATTCCGCCTTCGTTGAAATCGCGTTGCGGTCGATCGCGTAGGCCACGCCGCGCCGGAACTCGGGGTCGTTGAAGGGCGCCTTGGTCAGGTTAAAGCCGAGAGCAATCTCACCGCCCGGTGGATACCAGTAATGGTTGTGCGCGGGGTCCTTGTCGACGTACACCTGCTTGATGTTGGGCACGAACATCGCGTTCGTGTCGTACTTGCCCTGGCTCAAAGCCAGTTGCTCGACCTGGTTGCCCCCGGCGTTCTTGTGGAAAAGCAACTGGTTGACGTGGATCTTATCGGCCTGCCAGTAGCTCTCGTTGCGCGCGAGGACGAGTTGCTGCCCGTTGAAGCTGGCCGGCTTGTACGGCCCGGTGCCGACCGCGCCCTCGTTGGTGAATTTGACCGGGTCGGTCTCCTTCTCCCAGATGTGCTTGGGGACGATGAGCACGTTGTTCGAGATCTTCAGGAACATGTTCGCCGAGGGTTCCTTGAACTTGAAAGTGACCTGGTTGCCGCTGCTGCTCACACTGTCGAGCGCCTGCCACACGCCGCCCAGGTCGAAAGCGGGCTGCGCCTTCAGGAGATTAAAGGTGAAGGCGACATCGTCCGCGCTAAAGGATTGCCCGTCGTTCCATTTCACGCCGTCGCGAATGGTGTAGACGAGCGTCTGGGGGTCCTGCCACTTGTAATCGGTCGCCAGCCAGGGCGTGGTCTTGCAGTTGAAGCTGTCGATGATCATCAGCGGCTCAAATATATAGGCCGCGTTTAACACATTGGGCGAGAAGGGGTTGTAGTTGAGCTGTGGGTTGTCGCCGCCGCCAAAGCCGCCGAAGTCGAGGTGATCGACCATGCCTGTGCCGGCGGCGGGTTGCGCTGCGCCCTGATCAGAAGCGACGCCGCCCGTCGTGTTCGTCGCTGCGGGCGCGTTGCCCGCCCCGGTCTGCGATGTGCTGCCGCTGTTGTCCGACCCACAGGAAGAGAGGATCAACATCAGCAACAGCAATGGCGTAAGAGCTAATCGGTTTCGTCGGTGGAACATCACACTTACCTCCTTGTAGACGCGTCTCATTGCGAACAACCGATTGAACCTCTAAGTGTCGAGCCGCCAGGGTTACATCCGTCGCCCTTCCTCTTCATCGATAGCCGTTGTGCGGAACTGCCCCGGTTCTCAGATGAGGTTATTATATTAGGAATGTACAGAAGCATAGATCATGCCAATACCACGTTCTCATCATATACTGGTACCATGAAATATATCTCGTATGCTACCATGTAATAAGATAATACAAATGTACGATAATCTTTCCGAATTTTCGGGCATATGTTGGCACTATAAATGCACATAATCTGCTTCCACATAACAGGTCAAATGACCGGTATACCAACCTTTCTAACTGGGGAAGATATGATGATTGAACTTAAGCATAGGCAGATTCTCATCGACGGCCGGCCGCGGACTTTCCTCGGAGGCGAAATTCATTATTTTCGCCTCGATCGCGCGGATTGGGCGGATCGTATTGCCAAGCTGAAGGCAGCGGGCGGCAATCTGGTTGCTTCGTATGTGCCGTGGCTGATGCATGAGCCGGTAGAGGGGGAGATCGACCTGGCGGGCAAGACGGCGCCCAATCTCGACCTGGGCGCCTTTATCGATCTCTGCCGCGACAATGGCCTCATGTTCTTTGCGCGGCCCGGTCCTTTCATCATGGCCGAGATGAAAAACGAGGGGCTGCCCTATTGGCTGTACACGAAGCACCCGGAGATTATCCCCGTGACCTGGGACGGCAAGCCGGCGCCGACACGCACCGTCGATTATCTCGCGCCCGGCTTCCTGGAGGAGGTACGCCGCTGGTATAAGGCGGTGATGGGGCGCGTGATCGCGCCGCGCCTCCAACCCAACGGCGGCAACGTCATCGCGGTGCAACTCGACAACGAGATCGGCATGCTGTCGTGGATCTCGAACGCGCCCGATCTCACCGATCATGTTCTGGTCGATTTCGTGGGCTGGCTGGCAAGGCGCTACGACACCGCCACGCTCAAGACGCGCTATCCCTTTGCCCTCGACAACCCGCTGATCCGCGACAGCGCGATCCGCGCGCCCCGTGAGGAGTACGCCGCCGAGTTGATGCGCGACCTAGGCCACTTCATGCGCGACCGCTATGCCCGCTACGTGGCGACGCTGCGTGCGTATGCCGAAGAGTGTGGTGTCACCGGCGTGCCCTTCGTGATCAATATCCATGGCACCGACCGGGGCCGGGGCCTGACGTTCCCAGTCGGCATCAGCCAGCTTTACGAGGCCTACACGCAGGCGCCGGGCTACGTCGCCGGGTCGGACCATTACCTCGGCGACCTGAGCACCAACAACTTTCAGGATCTGTACCTGATGAACGCCTTCATGGCCGCCGTGAATAACCCCGACCAGCCGTTGACCTCGGTGGAGTTTGAGGCGGGCAGCGGCGACTACGGCGAAAACTACGGAGGGCGGATCGATCCATCGGCGGTCGATTTCAAGGTGCGCATGTGCCTGGCACAGGGCAACCGGCTGATCAACTACTACCTGTTCACCGGCGGGATCAACGCCCCGCTGCCCCAGCCGGTTCACGACGGCAACGACCGCATCGCCTTCACCGGGGAGCGGCACGGGTTTGGCGCGCCGGTCAGCCCCGAGGGTGTGCTCAATTACACCTACCCGCGCCTGGCGCGCGTCACCAGCATGGCCCTGGCGCTGGGGGACAAGCTGGCCGTGATGGAGGAAGAGCACGACGGCTTGGCCTTCGCCTTCATCCCCGACTACTATATGACCGAGTACAAGTACCCGGCGAGTGCGCGGATGAACGCAATCGTCGCCAACGTCGAGGCCAACCGCGGCCCCGGCGCGTGGGAGAGCGTGGCGCGGGCGATGCTGCTGGCCGGCTATCGCTTCGGCGCCGTGGATATCCAGGACAAGCCCCTAGATTCGGCTGGCACGCCGGTGCTGGTGCTAGCCTCGGCGCGGTATATGGATGGGGATCTGCAACGGAAGCTAGTCGATTACCTGACGGCGAGGGGGGCGATCCTGCTCTACGGGGAAGTGCCGCTGTTCGACATGGAAGCCAATCCCTGCACGCTGCTGGCGGAAGCGCTCGGTCTCACCCCACTTGGAGCACGTGAAGGAGCGACCTTCTATTACGTGTCGCTCTACTCCACCGGTTGGGCGGCGCCGCACGCCGAGACCCGCACGCACTACGCGCAGGTTTTCGAGCAGGCCCGCGGCGAGGTGATCCTGCGCGTGGTGGGCAGTGATGAGGCATGTGGCTTCGACATCCCGGTGGGCAAGGGCCGCGCCATCGTGATCACTGCCGCCTACACCGCCGACATTCCGTTCTTTCGCACGGCCCTGGAGAACCTGGGCGCGTCCGCCGGCCTGCGCTACGATACTCCATACTACGGCGTCTTCCTGACCTCCACGGCCTCGCCGGACGGAGAGCGCTTCCTGCACATCCTGAACCTGGACGCCTTTGAGAAAGAGATCCATCTGACCGAGCGGGGGCGTGACCTGCTGGAAGGGCGCGCGCTGGTGTTGCGCGGACGGGAAGGTGTGATGCTGCCGCTGAACGTCGCCTTTGGCGATGTGAGGATTGTTTATTCAACAGCCGAGATCACGCGGGTTGCGGATGCGGCTATCGATTTCCGGCTGACGCAACCGGCAGACGTGATCGCGCTGGAGACCGAGCGGCACATCGCACCGAGCAACGACTACACCGTGGAACAGCGGGGCAAGACCGTCCTTATCACTTCGCGCAAGCACGCGGCGGTGGACGATCAGCTGACGGTGCGCTGGGGGTGATGAATTGCGTGTTTTCTATATCGATATTGACAGCCAGCGCCCCGACCACCTAGGCTGCTACGGCTACCACCGGAACACCAGCCCCAACATCGACGCGCTAGCGCGGCATGCCCGGCGCTTCGAGAACTGCTACATCACCGACGCTCCTTGCCTGCCGTCGCGCACAGCGCTGTGGAGCGGGCGCGCCGGGTTCCGCACGGGGGTTGTCGGCCACGGCGGGACAGCAGCGCAGCCTTTCGTCGAAGGCTCCACGCGCGGTTTTCAGGATCTGTTCGGCACGACAGGCTGGATGGCCGCGCTACGCGCCGCGGGCCTGCATACCGCCACGGTCAGTTCCTTTGGCGAGCGCCATTCGGCCTGGCACTGGTACGCCGGCTACAGCGAGATTTTTAATCCCGGCAAGCAGGGGATGGATCGCGCCGACGAGGTTGTACCCCTGGCCCGCGACTGGATCGGGCGCCATGCCCGCGAGGATAACTGGTTCCTGCATGTCAATTTGTGGGACCCGCACACGCCCTATCGCACGCCCGTGGAGTTCGGCAACCCCTTTGCGAACGACCCGCCCCCCGCCTGGTTGACCGAAGAGGTCCGGCAGCGCGCATGGGCCGGCTTCGGACCGCACAGCGCCCAGGAGCCGAGCGGCTACGGCTTCGAGCCTTACAATCCCACCGCGTACCCGCGCGTGCCCGCACAACTGGACTCGATGGCAGCGGTCAAACGCTGGATCGACGGCTACGATACCGGTATCCTCTACGCGGATCGGTACATCGGCCAGTTGCTGAACGGACTGGCCGATGCCGGCGTCCTGGAGGAAACGGCCATTATCGTCGGCGCGGATCATGGCGAGAACCAGGGCGAACTGAACGTGTGGGGCGACCATCAGACCGCCGATGCGATCACCTGCCGCGTGCCGCTGCTCATCGCCTGGCCGGGGCTGACCGATGTTCCTCTTGTGGACCGTGCGCTGCATTATCACTACGACTGGGCCGCCACGCTGATCGAGTTGGTAGGCGGGACCGTGCCTGCGAACTGGGAAGCGCTGCCGTTCACGGCGGCATTTCGCGCAGGGCGGGAGGCGGGCCGGCCTTATCTCATCACCAGCCAGGGCGCATGGGCCTGCCAGAGGGGGGTGCGCTTTGACGACTATCTGTGTTTGCGTACCTATCACGATGGCTATAAGGAATTGGAGCCGATCATGCTGTTCGACCTCCGCAACGACCCGCACGAGCAGCACGACTTAGCGGCAGCGCGCCCGGAACTGGTGGACAGGGCAATGACCCTGCTCGCCGATTGGCAGCAGGCGATGATGCTGGACAGCCAGGCGGACGTGGACCCGCTGCGGACGGTGTTGCGGGAAGGAGGTCCCTTCCATACGCGGGGGATGTTGCCGCGCTACCTGGAACGCCTGCGGACGACAGGGCGCGAGGATCACGCGGCACGTCTTGCCGCCCGGCATCCCGAGGCTTTGTAGCAGGCAGAGGGCCTTGTAGCAGGAAAGAAAGCGGTTGGCATGGGTATACTGGGGAATCAGGTGGCGTTCATCACCGGCGCGGCCAGCGGGATCGGCGCGGCAACCGCCCGGCGCTTCGCCGAAGAAGGCGCGCGGGTGGCCCTCGCCGACGTGCAGCAAGAAGAGGGCGAGCGCATCCGCCGCGAACTGGAAGCGGCGGGCCACCAAGCGATCTACGTGGAATGCGACGTGAGCCAGGCAGACGCCGTCCAACAGGCCATCGAGACGACGGTGGCGCGGTTCGGCAAGCTGGATATTGTCTTCGCCAATGCGGGGATCAACGGGGTCTGGGCGCCCGTCGAGGAGTTACAGCCCGACGAGTGGGAAAAGACGCTAGACATCAACCTGAAAGGCACGTTCCTGACCGTGCATTTCGCGGTGCCGCACCTGAAGCGCAACGGCGGCGGCAGCATCATCATCACGAGCAGCGTCAACGGCACGCGTACCTTCTCGAACCCCGGCACAAGTGCCTATAGCAGCTCCAAAGCCGGGCAGGTCGCCTTTATGAAGATCATGGCGCTGGAACTGGGGCGGCACAACATCCGCTGCACCGCCGTCTGCCCCGGTTTCATCTACACAAATATCCAACAACGCACCGAAGAGCGCGATACCGACAAAATCGGACTCGAAGTCGAGCTACCCAGGGGCAATCCAGCGATCGACGAGGGCGCGGGGCACCCGGACGAGGTGGCCGATGTCTGTGTGTTCCTCGCATCAGAGCTGGGGCGCCATGTTTCCGGGGTAGAGATCTATGTCGATGGCGGCGCCTCGCTGCTGCGGTGACGATATAAGGTTAGATAGTTACCATGTTGACCCGAGTCCCAGAATCGGGTCAACATGGTAACTGCTGAGTAGTAAAGTCGTCCCGCGAGCGCGCAACCGTCGTTAGAGCATTCTCAGCCTGTAATGTGCGGATAAGCATCCGCGCTGCGAATAGCGGTCAGGCGGAACGATCATAGTCATGGATGATCCCGCCCAGCACATCTCGGCGCTTCACTGTATCAACTTGGCGGCCACGTTCTATTGGTATCGGGCAGCGCTGCTCGATGCTTTGGTGTGGTCGTGCCCGATTGAAGTAGCCGGTGTATTCTGGCAGTATCCGGTGCAAATGAGCTTGATTAATGATCAGTAGTTTGTCCAGGGCCTCTTCGCGAACCGAGCGCACCCAGCGTTCAGCAAAGGCATTGGCGGTGGGGGTCCGGTAAGGGGTGCGCAATATCTCGATGCCTTCAGCAGCGAACACGCTGTCGAAGCTGGTCGGAAACTTGGCATCACGATCCTGGATCAGGAAGCGCATCGGTCGCTGCTCATCCTGTAGCATCCAAGTCAGTTGTCGCGCTTGTTGGGCCACCCACTCTGCGCTTGGATGCTCGGTGCAGCCAGCGAAATGGACGCGGCGACTGCCAACTTCGATGAAGAACAAGGTATGCAAGGTCTTGAGCCAGGCGGTTTCCACAGTAAAGAAATCGCAAGCAAGAATTTGCTGGCCATAATGGTTGAGCAAGGTACTCCAACTAGCACCGTTCTTGGGTCGTTGGGGTGCCGGTGCGATGTGCTGGCGTTTAAGGATCTCTCTAACCGTAGAACGTCCAATGTCGTAGCCCAGCTTGAGCAGTTCACCGTGCAATTTGCTGTAGCCCCAGCTGGGATTCTCCTGAGCCAAGCGTAGTAGCAATGCTTGCAGTTCAGGGCTAGTAACTGGTCTACCAAGTGTTGGTCGGTCATCAAAGGTCCATTTGCGGCGCACCAATTCTCTGTGCCATTTGAGCACGGTGCCGGGCTTGAACAGCAGCAGCACTTGGTTCAATTTGGTTTGGGCACCATGACCGAGGCCAGTGAATCTAGCCGCAAGAACCGCTAGACCGAGTTTCTCCCCGCGCATCTCGCGCGGGGACGCGGGGTGATGGCGTTGCAGAATACGCAGTTGCTGGCGCAATAGTAGGATTTCGAGATCCTTCTGCTGATCGCTGCGTCGTGACGTTGTGAAAAGGTCGATCAGCAACGCGACAAGTTGCGCGAGTAGATGATATAGCATGCTGGCATGACCTGCACAAGCTATGCCGTGTGGCTGTCCCGCATAAGAATATCGCCGATTCAAGAGTGGTTTTGCGCCCGTACGCGATTTCGCACACAACACCTCTGCAAACACGTTTATTCACAGCTATGAGTCCCATAATTGCCCTTACCAAGGGATAATCGCGGCACGATTGGCGGATCGCAATTATCGCAAAAAGGAAGGATTTCGGCACTCAAGAGATGTGGAGAGTGCCCTTGTTACGCAAGACAAACGAACTAATTTTCTGTTGTCTTGACAGCCAGGTTGACAGCCAAACCGGTGGATGCCCGTCGATGTCAGCAGACAAAACGCGATGGAACAGGCGCGAATTGAGCACGCAATAGACGTTTATAGATCTCCCTGGACAGCCTTTCGCGAGACTCTTAATCAGTGGGTTCAGGGTTCGAGTCCCTGGCGGGTCACCATAATCTTACTAATCATAGGCGTAAATTGATGGCCGGGCTAGGTACAGTCCGGCCATTGCTATGTCTTTGACAGCCAAACGAATGCCATCATATCAGTGGGTAGGATCCGTACGTCGCACACTTTCTGGCCAAGAGCACTCGGTGCTAAGATATTCTAGGCAGTGTTCCTGTTACAGGACTTCGCCGTTCACAAACTATCTGCTGTAATGGTCGCTAGGAGTGGGCGTGCCGGAGGTGGCTGCCTTGTCCGCCCCTGGTCCGCCCCCCACTGCTGTCCCGCGCCGCAAGGGTCAGGTCGATCCGCAGTCAGAGCATCATGCGCAGCAGGCTGCCCAACCTCGTTAGCATCACAGTGCCACGACTTGCCCAGGCGGAGCAGGCAAGCTTCATCGCGTCATCGCGTTCATCTTGCACACGGTCCGGCTGGCGGGCATGAACAGCAAGCCGACCAGCGGCGGTCTACGCCAGATTACGAAGCGGCGACGGCCAGCAAGCCTCCGTGCAGAGCAGCCAGTAGAACTACCAGCGGAGGCGGGCGACCACGGGACTGATTAACCAGGGCCTGAGCAGGCTGATATGGACCAACTTGCGCCAGGGGAACCGGTGGAGCAACGCGAGGGCCGGTGGCAGCGCACCGGCCCTCGCGAGGCACTCCTCCTGACTACCTACTGATTCCTCGCCAATCCGTCAGCGACGCGCTGCCGCTAACAATCTCTCGGCTCAAACGGTGACCGCGTGTCGATTATTGGGCGCGTATGCCATTGCGGTATAGCTCTCGGCGGTTCTGTTGCAAGGATTGAGGTTTCGAGTCCCGGGATGTGTTGCGGGCACATACCCACCTGGAGTTGAGCCAGGTCTTTTACGCGCGGGCCGATGCCCGCGATTTCCTGCCCGAACTGCATCACCATTTCGCTGCTGCCCCCTTGCGCGTGGCCGCCTATGAGCGGGCCGTTGAGCACGCGCGCCAGGCACTGACGCTGGCGCGGGGCTTAGCGATGCACGTGGAAGAGGCGACGAGCCTACGCCTGCTGGGCGAAATCGCTTTGCCCTGGCTGTTGGCGAGTATATATAATCTGCAGGGCGTTCCATCTCAGCAGGCCTGGCGCAGCACATGGAGAGGTTCGCTATGTATCTCGGTGCGCCGTTTGGAATGTCGCGACTGGGCGTATACGCCACGAAGTCGAATTTGCAGGGGGCTCTCCCCTATCAGCAAGCGGCCTCGGCTCCGGCGCGGGGTAGCGCGTAGCGGGTCGTTGCCTCCGGCAGCGGCAGCGTGAACGTCACGGCCAGACCCCCCACCGGCTGATTGTGCGCCCCGATCCGGCCCCCGTGGGCTTCAATCAGCCCCTTGCTGATCGCCAGCCCCAGCCCTGTGCCGCCGGTGCGCACGCGCTTGTCGACGCGGTAGAATTTATCGAAGAGGTAGCGCAGATCTTCGGCGGGCACGCCGGGCCCGTTGTCCGCGACTGTGACCTCCACCGTTGCCCCGGCCCGGCGGGCCGTGATCGTGATCGCCGTGCCGGGCAGGGTATACTTCAGCGCATTCTCCACCAGGTTGGTCAGCACCTGGTCAATCTCGCTGAAGTCCAGCCGTAGCAGCGGCAGGTCCGGCTCGACCTGCACCCGCACGGGGTGGGCGGCCAGGCGCGGCTCCAGCCGCTGCACCACTCCACCGATGACTTCCTCGATGGCGTACCAGTCCTTTTCCGGCTGGAGCGCGCCGCCCTCGATCCGCGACATATCCAGCAGATTGCCGACCAGATCGTTTAACCGGCGCGCCTCGTCGTAAATCCCCTGCAGGAAGTCCCGCTGGGTCGCGGCATCCCAGGTAATCTCCGGCTCCAGCAAGCTGGTCACGGAGGCCATGATCGAGGCCAGCGGCGTGCGCAGATCGTGGGACACTGCCGACATCAGCGCGGATTTCAACTCGTCGGTGCGCGTCAGCACCTCGGCCCGTTGGGCTTCGCGCAGCAGCCGCAGCCGCTCCAGGGCCACCGCGGCCTGATCGGCGAAGGTAGCGAGCACCGTCCGCTCCGCCGGTGTGAGGGGCTGATGGTTACGCTTGTCGGCAACGACCAGGACGCCGATGGTGTGGCCGCCGGCTCGCAGCGGCACAAAGGTGGCCCGGCTCGCGGCCGGGGGGCCGGCGAAGGGGCGGTCCAAGGTCAGCGCGCCGCGCAGCCCAAGCTCACTGCCGTGCCAGTACGCGCGCTCGGCCAGCAACGCCTCGTCGCGCGTCAGCGGACGGGCAGACACGGGCGCCTGCGCCGCCACCTGGAGTTGCTCGTGGGGCCCCGGCAGCAGAATCCAGCACGCCTGCGCGGCAAAGACC
>JAICKM010000368.1 GCA_025927935.1 Chloroflexia bacterium
GGTGCGGTTGAAAGTCAGGTTGCCCAGGGCGATCAGCGTAATGAGCGCCCCGACCACCACATAGAGCGTGCCGACCCCGATCCGCTCGGCCAGGAAGCCGCCCAGGGCAATCGAGATCGGCTGGATGCCCCAGGCAATCGTTCGCCGCGCGGCGAAGATGCGCCCGCGCTCGCTGTCGGGCGTGTACGACATCCAGATGGTCTGGCTGGGGATGTTGCAGAGCGGCTCAGAAGCGCCGATCAAAAACGCTAAACCGATGGAGAGCCAGACCGTCGTTGAGAGGCCGAAGCCGAACGCGCCCAGGCCGCCGGCCGCCCAGCCCAGGCAGACGCCCCAGGCCATCGGCTTGATCGCCCAGCCCCGGCTGAAGAATACGGCGCCCGCCAGCGCGCCCACCGCCATCGCCGCGCTGATCAGCCCGAAGATGAACGCGCCATCCCAGCCGAGCGCCGCCCCGCTGGCCCGAAGCTGGTTCTTCACGATCAACGTTTCCAGGGGAAAGGTCGGCGCTATGAGGAAGTTCCCGGCGGTGAAGATCAGCAGCAGGTAGAGGATGGCCCGGTGCCGCCAGATCCACCGGTAGCCGTAGGTCGCGTCGTCCAGCAGCCGGGCGAAGGCGTTTTTTTCGCCGCCGTCGCGCACGCGCGGCGAGGGGATGCGCGCCAGCAGGGTGGCGCCGGTGGCGAACCAGAAGCTGAGCGCGTTGAGCACCATCGCTACCGGCAGCCCGGCGAAACCGACCAGGGTGCCGCCCAGCAGCGGCCCCGCGATGTTGGCGACGCTGCCGGAGGTGGCATAGAGACCGTTGGCGCGCACCAGCGCGGCGGCGGGCACCAGATTGGGGATCGAGGAGTCGAGCGCGGGGCCGTGGATGGCGCCGCAGGAGGCCAGCACCACCGCGCCCGCGTAGACGTGCCAGAGTTCCAGCCGCCCTGTTGCCAGCAAGATCGCCAGCACGGTGACGGCGAGACCTTGCAGGCCGTCCATCATGGCGATCAACGTCTTGCGGTTGGCGCGGTCGATGAGCGACCCGGCGACGAAGGGCAACGTCACCGTGGGGATGAACCAGCAGAGCGCATACCCGGCCAGGGCTGTCGCCGATCCCAGGGTCTGGGTGATCCACCAGGCCATGGCGATGCCGTAGAGGCCGTCGCCCAGCAGCGACACGCTTTGCCCGCTCCAGACGAGCCAGAAATCGCGGGCGCCGCGCAGGGAGACGCCGCTGCCCGCTTCCGGAGGTGGCGGCGCCGCGGGCGCGGGGCCGGCGCCCGCAACTTCAGGCGCGGTATGGTCGGGAATCTCGTCGATAGTCGCGTTGCTCACAACGAAATGTCCTTCGCCCGGCGGGCGTTGCACCTGGCCGCGATGAGATGCGCTGAACGGGCTAAGTTGATTATAGCGGTAGAATGATGCGGGGTCTATCCGTCTGGAGGTGGAAAACGGCGGATCGCCGAGTGGCGCCGCCGGGCAGCGGCGCCAAGGAGCGGGTCGTGCGGGAGCCGCTTATGCGACGGACGGCTCCACGCACGACGCCGGGCTGCGTACGGGCTGGGGCACCGGTGCGGCGATCTGCCACACGGTGACAGAGGCTTCGATGTCGCGCACACCGAGTGCGGCGGCGATGGAGATGCGGTGGTGGCCGTCGCGCACGAAGTAGTGCGCGCCCATCTGGATCAGTTCGACAGGCGGCAGGGACAGGCCCAGGTGCCAGGCGGTGGCAACGCTTAACCAGCGGTCGCGGTCGTGCTTGCGACACGGATGAAAGCCTGCGTCGAAGTCGACGCCGCGGCTCTCGCTGCCGTGAATGGCCGCGATCGGCACCATCTGGATTCCGGCGTAGTAGCGGCGGGTGATGGCGGCATCCGCTTCCATGGCCGCCAGGTCGAGGAGCCGGTAGCCCTTGCGCGTCAGGCGCGCCAGCAGCCGATAAAGTTTCCCACGCCGGTGTGCTTGCGCATACAGACCGGCCACTGCCTGCGCGGTGAGGATGGTGTGGTCCGCCGGCCTGTAAACCTTGAACTCCGGCTCTGGATTTTGAAGCGACACCGTGTCCTGCTCCCTTCGATGTCCCGTTGGTGCGTGTTACTTGTTACAGCTACTATAGCCAAGTCCGGCATGCGGCACATCGGTCGCGACGCGCAACTCGGGATCGGTCCGAACGCGGAACTTACGAAGCGTTTTCCCCCTCCGGGGACGGAGCCGGGGGCGGGCCTTTGTCCCGGACGCGCCGGCCTGCGCAGCGACGGAAAGTGCAGCAGGCCGGGTGTACCACCCGGCCTACCATCGTTATGGGAGGGAAGCGCACCGCGGGTTAGCGGGTGCTCAGGTGCAACCCGGCCAGGAGCCTGGCCAGGCGCGGCTGATGGGCCTGGGCAGCGGGCGCTGGTTGGGTGGTGCGGGCCGTCTGAGCGAGTTGTGCCCGGCGGGCTTCGCGGACCCGCGTCTGCGGAGTCTCCAGGGCCAGGCGCTGCAACCCATATTCATTGGTATACATCGTGGGTTCCTTTCTCTCGGCTCTGCGGCCGCTGGTACCGCTACCGGGCGGTGGGTGTTGTCGTTGCTGTTGTTGATGGTCTTATCTTAGCACCGGGCCGCGATCCGCGCATCGGGACCCAGGCGTATCCGCTCTCGCGCGCTGGACCGGCCCGCAACGCGGCTATTGCAGCCCGCCGGCTACGCCTGTAGATGGAGCCGGGACCGGGCATGAAACCTGCTTGCAGCGGGCTGGCGACGCAGGTACTTTCGCCGATCCGTCAGGTTTGGAATTGGTGCCGGACTCTGCTTGCGTAGCCGTCACGGGTATGCTATTCTAAGTGAAATTAGACGCCGCTTGGCTTATAATTCGAACGGAACCACTATTCCCGACCTGTTGTTCACCTATACGGCACACAGGACCCTGACATGGATACCCGATCAACCGAGAATCCGCTCACCAGCCTGGGGCAGCGGCTGCGCGAGGCCCGGCATCGGCTGGGACTCACCCAGGATGAAGTGGCCCAGCCCGAATTTACCAAGAGCTACGTGAGCGCCGTGGAGCGGGGCAAGGCGCGGCCCTCGCTCAAGGCATTGGAATTGATGTCGCGGCGGCTCGGCATCCCCATGCCGGATCTGCTGGCGGTGGCGCCGGACATGGTGGATACGCTCGATCTCGCCGCCGTCGAAGAGGATGTTGAATACCAGTTGGACCTGGCGCGCCGGGCCATCGATACGGGGCTGGGCAGCGAAGCGCTGCGCCTGATCGCCGTCGCCGAGGAGACCGCCGGAGCCGCTCTGGACGAGTTGGGCGCCGCGACTCGTTATCGCCTGTCCTACCTGCGCGCGCTGGCATATCTGCGGGTGGGCGAAGCGAGCACGGCCCAGCGCGAGCTAACGCGTACCCTGGACCTGGCCGCCGAACTGGACGACGGCGGTGAGGCCGCCGAGCGCGTGCGCAACCTTATTGGCGGGGCCTACTGTGAGCAGAATTTGCCGCAACTGGCGGTGGAGTATCACACGCGCGGCGTGCAGGCGATCCAGGCCGGCGTGGTCAAAGACCCCAATCTCCAGTTGCTGATCTACAGCAACCTGGCGAACGACTACTGGGCGCTGGGCGACGCGCAGCGTGCCGTGGCCTTCTACCAGGAAGCGTTGAAGCTGCTCGACCGGGTCAGCAACCTGGAGCGGCAGTCGGGCATCTACTGGGGACTCAGCGTGGCCTATAAAGCGCTGGGCGATGTGACGCGGGCGACCCTCTATGCCGGGCGCGCCATCGCCATCTACGAGGCGACCGCCAACCAGACCGCCGCCGCGCAAATGAGCGTCAACCTGGCGGAGTTGCTGATCGACCGCGGCGACTATTCCGAGGCGGAAGCGGCGCTGACCCGTGCCCGCACGCTGCTGGAGGCCACGGGCAACCCCCTCTATTTGAGCGCTCTCTACCAGCGGTACGCCGCGCTGGAACTGGCCCGCGGGCGGTTGCCGGAGGCGGCCGAGTACAGCGCCCGCGGCGTGCAATTGAGCGAGGAGGTCTACCGGACGCAGGCCGGGCAGGGCGACCCGGCCGCCCGGTCGAATACCGTGCGTACCTATATCCGGGCGCTGCGCACAGCCGGGCGCGTGGCCGAAGCCCAGAGCGACCCGGCGACCGCCGACACGCACTTTACCACGGCGCTCGACCTGGCCCGCGACGCCGGGCTATGGGAGGCCGCCGCCGACCTGGCCTATGCCTATGCTGAGTTGCTCACTACGCGGGGCGCTCACGAACAGGCCGGGACCTATTATCGGCAAGCCTGGCGGCATCGCCCCAGCCCGCGATCTTAGCGAGCCGCCAGGTCAGTAGACTATCGCACATCCCTCGTCACTCTGAGCGCAGGGAAGAGTCTCGTCTTTCGGCCCACGAGACGGAGATTCTTCGCTGCGCTCAGAATGACGGATCGCGGCTGACCGCCTACTGAGTGAACACCCGTGTGGCGCCACCCGCCTGTCCTCGCCGGCTAATTCGCCACGCGGGTCAGCGGCACGGTGGTCGTGGTGCTGCTGGGTAGGGCGCGCACCGGGTAGGCGTCGCGGAAGTCGGCGGCGGCGGGCTTGAACGAGCCGTCGCGGCGGACCAGCCCAAACCAGGACTCGATGGTGGGCTTGATATAGTGGTCGGTGGTGCCGAGTGGGTTGTCTTGCAGCATCCACTGGACCACGCCCACCAGCGGGCCGGCCTTGGCGTCGGCCAGCATGGTGCGGTAGAGGAATTGCTGCGTGGCCTCATCGTAGACCGCGTTGGGGCGCGATAGCTCGGCGGGGCCGCTCGGCCAGCCCATCTCTTCGAGCAGGATTGGCTTTTGCGTGCGCGCCTGGATCGCCGCGATCTGCCCGCGCAGGCCGCCCGCGTCGTAGGAGTGGAAGCTGACGAAGTCGCCCACGTCGATCAGGCGCGGCCCCTGCGCGGCGGCCCACAGGCTCTGGTACGATCCCACGCCGACCGTGACCGGGTGGTGCGGATCAATGGCATGCACGGCGGCGGCCATGTTAGCGGCCCAGGTGCTGACCAGGGCCGGGCCGTTGGGCCGGCTCCAGGTGGCGTAGTTCTCCGGCTCGTTGTGCAGATCCCAGCCCAGCACACGATCGTCGTTGGCGAAGGGCGCGACCACGCCTTGCAGATAGTTGAGTTGCCGCTGGTAGTCGGCGGCGCCCGGCACGGGGAAGGAGTCGCTCAACTCGAACAGGGTGAAGAGCACCTTCATCTGGTAGCCCGCGGCGATCTGCAACAGTTCAGTCATGCGGCCGGGCAGCGGCCCACCGATATGGTCGCAGCGCGCGCCGGGTTCCTCGCAGCCCGGTCCCCACACCAGGTCCAGCGTCGTGTAATGGTCATAGGGGATGCCGATGCGGATGGTGTTCACGCCCAGTTCCTTGGCGTGCGCCAGCTCTTGCTGCACCACCGGCCCGTTCCAGGCGATCCAGGTACCCACCAGCGGATAGCGGAAGCGCCAGTAGTTCGTGCCCTTGAGCGTGACCGGCTGCCCGGCGTAGGTGAGCTGGTTGCCGCTGACATGCACAAAGGAGTCGTTTGCGCCGGGCAACGCCGGGGCGGGCGTGGGCGAGGGGGCCGCGGGCGGGGCGGGCGTGTTGTAGCGCCAGGTGAAATAGTGCTGCCCCACGTTGCCCATCTGCACCTGCCAGGCGGGGGTAAAGCTGGGGATGTAGGTCAGCACGCGGCGCTGGTAAAGCTGGATGAGCACCTGTTGCGGTTGGCCGTCGATGGGCACGGTGGCCCAGTAGGCTTCGCTGATCGGGTAGCCCAGCACATACACCGGGTCGAGCAGCGCGTCCTGGCGCAGCGTGCCGCCCTCGTCTACCAGGTCGCGGGTCGCCATGAAGCGGGCGAATACGTCGGGGATGTTGTGGCCGGTCTCCGGCGCATAGGCGCTGTACTGGACGGTGCTGCTGGGCAGCGCGCCTACGGCGCCCGCCCGGTCGATGGTGGTCAACACGGCGGCGCCGGTGGCCTGCGCCGCGCGGCGACCCGGCCCGCCGGGCAGCGAGGCCACGTCGCGGAACGAGCGGTACAGCGGCGCCGTGCCGCCCCCGGCCTGCGGGGCGCCGTCGCCTGCGACCGGGATCTCGGCAGGCGCGCGGGTCTCCCAGCTATCGGGGCCGGTCTGCACCCGCCCGCTGACCAGTTCGACCACCAGCAGCCCGGTGGTCGTCGCCCATTGGCCGGCCGGGTCCGCTGCCGCGTTGACTTCCATGCGGGCTTTGTCGAAGTACTGCACCGTGCGCGTGCCGCCGGGTGCACCCGCGAACGGTTCCTGGCGGATCTCGCCAGGCTGCGGCCCCCACACCCAGGAGCGGGCGACGGAGGCGCGCGCCACCGGCGCGTCGGTACGGTTCCAGACACCGGCAAATTGCGCGTTGGCGAAAGCGAGGGTAGATGCCGCCCGGGTGTCAGCGGGACGGAGTTCGGCGGCGGCGAGCGGCAGGCACAGCGCCACGGCCAGGAACAGGGTCAGCGATCGGCGCGAGAGCATGGACAGGTGTTTTCTAGGTCGGTAGTAAGACGTGGCGCCCTCGACAACCGGGCAAATACTGGCTAATTTTCCCACAATTGTCGCACCATGTCAACAATGGCGGCGCGTTGCCCGGTCCGGCCAGGGGTGGGCAACAGGCACAAAGCCCGCCTGCGCAGGCTACGAACGAATTGGGCCGCGCAGGCGGGCTTCGTTGCGGTAGCCGGAGGCTTGAGCCTCCGGCTACCGCAGGATGTCGTCGAGCACCTGGTCGAGCGGTAGGGTGCGACCCGCGGTCCAGGCCGCCGTCCAGGTGGCGGGGGCGAGGTGCGTTTGCGCGGCGGCGACGTGGCGGTCGTATTCCGCCTGCTCGTCGCGATCCAGGCGGGTGTCCAGGGCGGTGAGCAGGGCGTCCACCGAGCCGAACAGGCGGACAGCCGGCTCCGGCTGATTCTGGGCCAGCAGGACGCCGCCCAGCGCCGCCAGGCTGCTCGCCAGCGGGCGGCGGTA
>JAICKM010000264.1 GCA_025927935.1 Chloroflexia bacterium
ATGACGGCGGCCAGCAGCAGACCGATGCGCAAGCTATAGTATGTCAGCATAGCTTAATGCTCCTGTGGCCCCTGGCCCGCAACCCACTCCTCCATCTCCTGTGGATCGACGCTGATGCCGAGCGACACCCCGCTCAAATCGGCGCTCGGCGCCGCGCCGCGGATGCGTGCGCGCAGCCGGGTGATGCTGGGGCGGGCGTGGCGCAACTGCCGGGCGCGCCGGCGCAGGGCCACGCGCCGGACCTGGCGCCGCGCCCGGCGCCGCTCGGCGGCCGTTGCGGGCCGCGGCCACATCGGGCGGAACATGTACCACTGGTCGGGCGCCCGCCGGATCAGCGCTTCCATGGCGCACGCGATGGCCTGCGTGATGGCCTGGATATCGGCCTGCTTGTTCCCGGTGAGCAGGTGCTTGTACTCAATCGGCGCCTCGATACCGCCCTGGAAGCGGATGTCGCCGGGCATGCGGAGGCACGCGCCGATGACGAGCGGCGCCGCGGTCTTCAGTGCAATAGCCGCCGGGCCGCTGGGCAGCCAGGCGGTTTCGCCGAAGAATTGCACCGGCACTCCCTCGCCAGGCATGGGCCGGTCGATCAGCAGCATGACGACCTCATTGCGCCGCAGGGCCTCGAAGATGGTGCGCATCGCGCTGGCTTCCATCGTGATCACGTGGATGCCGTTGCGCAGCCGCGTGTCGATGACCAGTTTGTCCAGCTTGGGCGGCTCGAAGCGGTCGGCAATCGCGTAGAGCGGCAGCCCGCGCCGGCCCAGGTAGGCGCCCGCGAAGTCCCAGTTGCCCAGGTGGCCGCTGACCGCGATGACGCCTTTGCCTTTGGTGCGCAACTCGTCCAGGAGCTCGGCGCCATAATGATGCTGGACCCGTGCTTCCACTTCCCCGTCGCCCATGTGCGGGAAGCGGATGAAATCGGCCAGGGTCTTGGCATAGTTGCGGAAGCTGGCGCGGGCCATGCGGTGCGCGGCTCGCTCCCCGGCCCGTGGTCCCAGCACGCGGCGCATATTGCCCACGGCGTTCGCGCTGTGCTCGTGCCAGGTATAGTAGATGAAATCGCCCACCAGCACCGCCAGGATATACGATAGTCTGATCGGGACGATGCCCGCCAGACGACTCAGGATACGGAAGCCCCAGTACTTCCCGCCGGGTGAGATGCGGGCTACGAATCGTGCAAGGGGACCCGCTGCCTGCTGCTGTTGTTGTACACTCTCCGCCATGTACCGTCACCGATGGGGGCGCGGGTGGCCCCTGAATTCGGCCTTGGTGCCACCCGCTGCCCCGGCTAAACTTAGTTTAAATGACCGCTAGTGTCCGGCGCGACCGGATGGAGGTCGGCTGTTTCGTGACTGCTCTTGCCTTTTGACGAATCCTGCCGTGCGCGTCGCTCCACGCCGGCCTTGGCCTGCTCGGCGATAAAGGTCTCGACCATATCATGCGCCAGATCGTCCGGGTGCTGCACAGGCGGGGACTTCATGAAGTAGGCCGCCGGGCCTTCCAGCGTGCCGCTCAAGCCGTTGTCGAGACCCAACTTGCAGCAACGCACCGCGTCGATGACCACACCCGCCGAGTTTGGCGAGTCCCAGACTTCCAGCTTTAGTTCCATGTTCAGCGGCACGTTGCCGAAGGTTGTGCCTTCCATGCGGATATAGCACCACTTGCGGTCGTCCAGCCACGGCACATAATCGCTGGGGCCGACATGCACATCGCGCGCCGGCATCGGGTAGCCGACCTGTGAGGTGACGGCGTTCGTCTTGCTGATCTTCTTCGACTCCAGCCGCTCGCGCTCCAGCATGTTGAGGAAATCGGTATTGCCGCCGAAGTTCAATTGGTAGGTGCGGTCGATCTTGACGCCGCGCTCGGCGAAGAGCCGCGTCAGCACGCGGTGGGTGATCGTCGCGCCGACCTGCGACTTGATGTCGTCGCCGATCATCGGCAGGCCCTTCTCGATGAACCGCCGCTGCCAGTACTCTTCACGGGCGATGAACACCGGGATGCAGTTGACCAGCGCGCAGCCCGCGTCCAGGACCTGCTCGACGTACCACTTGGTCGCCATCTCGCTGCCCACGGGCAGATAGTTGACGACCACATCGGTCTTGGTCTCCTTGAGGATACGCACGATATCGGCGGTGGGGCCAGGCGCTTTGGTGATGACCTCGCTGAGGTATTTCCCCAGGCCGTCATGCGTCATGCCGCGATACACCGGCACGCCCAGGTGCGGCACCTCGCTGAAGCGGAAGGTGTTATTCGGCTCGGCGAAAATCGCCTCGCTGAGATCCTTGCCCACTTTGCGGCTGTCGATGTCGAAGGCCGCAGTGAACTCGATGTCGCGGATATGATAGCCGCCCAGATTCACGTGCATCAGGCCCGGGATGAACTCATCATCCCCGGCGTTACGATAGAACTGCACGCCCTGGACAAGCGACGAAGCGCAGTTACCCACGCCGACAATAGCCACGCGAACTTTACCCATCTGCTTCACTACTCCTTACTTGCCTGGTCTACTTGGCACTGCGCCGCGACCGGCATCCTGCGGTTACGGCTACAGGTTGATAAGCGCGTCGAATTGGGCTTTGCATTCGCTGAGACGCTCACGGTTGAGGCGGCAGAGGACCTGGCGGCCCAGGCGGCGGGTGGACACCAGGCCCGCTTGCTTGAGGATGCGCAGGTGCCAACTGGCGAGGGGTTGGCTGAGGCCGAGCAGCCGGGCCAGTTCCAGCACCTGGTGCTCGCCCGCTTGGGCCAGCTCATGCAACATGCTGAGGCGGGTCGGGTCCGCAATGGCGTGCAAATAAGGTTTGAGCGCCAGGGCCGCGCCCCATGATTCGAGTTGAGTCCGGGGGCCGGACTCCGAGATGCCGTTCTGCATATTGCCGGCGAACTGTCCTTCCGCGTTGCACTACGTCTCACGGCTCGCCGGACGAATCCATAAGCGAGCGTTTATATAATATCGGAGAACCGGATCCCTGTCAAGCCGGACCCGCCCGCTCGTGATTGCTGCTGAGCGGGCGGGGGTGTTATAATGGGTGCGGCCCGTCTTGTCCGGGTCCTTGATTCGAACTTTGCCCTTAAAGGAGCTTAGGGCCGCGCCTCCCTGGCCGGTAGTCGGGTAAGGAGGCCGCGGACCGGCACGTATGACACCAAAACTCTATAACGCGCTCAAGTGGGGCGCGCTGCTAGGCGGGGCGCTGGCGCTGTTTGAAACTATTGGCTACCTGACTTCGCTGCGCTCGCAGAATCTGGCCGATTACCAGATCAGCGAATGTCTGTCGCTCATCCTGGAAGCCGGCATCCCGTTCATCGCCGGCCTGCTCGCCGCGCGAGCCACCGGCGACCGTGTCAGCGGCCTGCTGGCCGGGATTACTGCCGGAGTGATTGTGGCGCTGGTCAACACCGTGACGGAGATCGTCGTGCCCGCCGACGCGCTGGCGAAATTAGCCGATCTACCGGCGGATGCCCCCCAACCCGGTATCCTCGACGCATTGTTCTTTCGCTTCACCACGCTGGGGCTGGGGGCCTGGTTCGGCTGGATCGGCGGGCGGATGGGCGTGGTGCTGGCGCGCCGCGACCCCGATCGCTAACGTAGCTTTATGCTATGCCCAGTTTGACCGAGAAGAGTGATCGGCGGGGACAATTTATCGTATTAGCCGTTATTCTGCTGCTGGGCGGGGCGGCGCGCTTCTGGAATCTGGATTGGGATCAGGGTACGTTTACCTTTTACCCAGACGAAGCAGAGTACAACCGGGCGGCCCTACAGCTTTTTC
Source organism: Chloroflexia bacterium (assembly GCA_025927935.1). The sequence continues at coordinate 3,771 of JAICKM010000264.1, forward strand.
CCAGTCTCAACCCCCACTTTTTCAACTACGGCACCTTCCCGATCTACCTCTACCGCTTTACGGCGGCCATCCTCCCTCACCTGACCGGCGTCGATTGGACGGCGGTTGAGCGCTTTGCGCTCATTGGCCGGGCCTACTCCGCGCTGGCGAGTACATTGACCATCCTGGTTGTGTACGCCATCGGGCGCCGCCTCTGGAATGCGTGGACCGGAGTGCTGGCCGCAGCGCTGCTGGCCGGGACCGCGCTGGCGATCCAGAGCGCGCACTTCGGCACCGTCGATACGATTCTGACCCTGGAAGCGGCCTTGATGTTGCTGGTGAGCCTGCGTCTTGCCGAAGACGGGCGACGCCGCTGGTATGTGCTGGCCGGGATTATCCTGGGTTTTGGGTTGGCGACGAAGCTGACCTCGGCATCTTTTCTTCTCCTGCCCTTACTCGCGCACCTGGCCCATATTCGGGTGCAGGATAGCTCCGGCAGGTTACGCCGGATCGTTGGCCCGCCGATCTTGCTCCTAGTCTGCGCCGCAGGGACCTGCCTGATTGTGTCGCCATCCTACCTGTTCGCCTGGGATGAATTTCGCGCGACCCTGGTCGCCGTGCAAGCCGCGGCCAGTGATCCGTACCAGTACTCATTTAACTGGCAATTCATCGGCACGCCGCCGCTGCTGTTCGAGAGCCGGAACCTGGTGGTCTGGGCGTTGGGCGTGCCGTTGGGCCTGGCGGCGGCGGGCGGCTATGCCTGGGCGCTGGTCGCGACAGTGCGCCGGCGCAGCTTGCCGCTCTTGCTGCTGACACTGTGGCCGGGCTTATATCTGCTTTACATGAGCACCTATGTTGGCCGGTTTATTCGCTATCTGATGCCGCTGATTCCTTTCTGCTGCCTCTGCGCGGCGGGCGGGGTGCTGGCCCTGGCCGTCTGGTTGCGGCGGCAGGGGCCGGCCGGCAACTGGGCGGCCCGCGTGGTGGTCGGGGCCGTGATGTTGGGGGCAGTGGGTTGGGGGGCGTCGTTCCTGTCGATCTACTCGCAGCTTGACACCCGGCTCGCCGCCACGCGCTGGATCTATGAGCATGTGCCGCAGGGCAGCCGCTGGCTGATGGAAGGCACGTACCAGCAACTCCCCATCCCCGATGCCGCGCATCCCGCCGATTGGTACCAACGCGCGACCCTGCCGGTGGCCTCAGCAGAAAGCCCCCGAAAAGCCGATGTGCTCGCCAGGGCGCTGGCCGAGAATAGCTGGCTGGTCATCCCCGACCGGCGCTGGTCGAACGTCTTGCCGCGGCTGCCCGACTTCCCTGTATCGCGGCAATTTTACACCCGGCTCTTCGCCGGGCAGTTGGGCTATACCGAGGTCGCGCGCTTTGCCGATCCGCCCCGCCTGGGACCGTTTATCTGGTGGGATGATTCTGCCGAGGAGACTTTCCAGGTGTTCGATCATCCGACAGTGCGCATCTTCCGCAACACCGGTAACCTGTCGGCTGCCCAGTTGAGCGCGCTCCTGCGCGCCGGCGATGCTGAGCTACCCGGCGCATGCTTGCCTCCTGGCGTTGCTTCGTCCGACTTGCCGTTGCCCTGTTCGATAGATGATCACTCATCCCATGTCACTCTGAGCGCAGCGAAGAGTCTCATCTTTGCCCTACAAGACGGAGATTCTGAGCGCAGCGAAGAATGACAAACCTCCTTACCCCGCGATTAGACCGGCTGCCTGCGAGGCGATCGGAAACGCGCAAATCCTGAGTAGGCCAGCACGCCGAGCGCGGCCAGCAAAGCAATACCGCTGAGGGCGCCGCCCAGCAGCACCGAGCCGGGGCGGAACTCGAAGCGCACCGTGTGCGCGCCCGCTGGTAGCGGTACGGCCCGCAAAATATAGTACGCCGTGTACAGCGGGGCGGGCCGGCCATCCACCGTCACCTGCCAGCCGGGGTAATTTACGTCGCCCAGCACCAGCCAGCCGGGCCGATCCATCTGCGCCGTAAGGTCCACGCTCAGGTTGCGGTAGCGGGTGATAGTGGCCGTGCCGGGGGCCGGGCCGTCGCTGGGGGTGGCGGGCACGCCGGGGGGCGGGGCCTGCTCCAGCAGCACGGCCCGCCGCGGGTCGAAGCCCGGCTCGGCGATACGTGCGGGTATGGCGGCGGCGGACATGACCTCCGCGCCACCGACGACGAAGGCGCGGGGCAGCGCGCCCGGATTGCGATAAATGGTCATTTCTTGCGCGTAGATCGGGGTGGCGAGGGGCGGCCGCGTGCCGCTTGTCGCCGTCAACGGCGCGCGGGCGACGATGTATTGCACGTTGAGCAGATCGGCCTGCGCCGCCTGGTAGCCCTGTGGGCGGAAGATCACATTGAAGTAATTCGCATAGCCCGGCCCGGTCACAGTCGGGTCGGCGGCGGCCCAGAATGCCTCGTAGCGCGCCAGGTGTAAGGAGTCATATCCGGCCACGTCGGGCAAGCCATACAAGGTTGCTGTGTTGGGCACGAACAGGGCGCCACCGGCATCCACTGCCTGCATGCGCCAGATACCGGGGTCACTGCGCATCAGCCGGGCGCCGGGGCTGTCGAATTGTAGGGCGGCGGCGGGCACAAACGTGTTGTAGTTGGGCGCGTAAGTCAGTAGATCGGCTATTGTCAGGCCGAGAAGCAGGATGGCTAGCGCCCCTCGCCCCCGCCGCCAATAATCCCCGCGCAGGATGAGTAGCGCGATCCCCCACAGAAATAAGAGACCGGCCATCAGCCCCGCCTGCTGCAATGCGCCGGTTTGCAGCGCATAGAGGGCGGCATCGCTCCGGCTCTGCTCATGCATGCCGGACAACAGCATCGCCAACGCCGCGCCCAGGGCAGTCAGCACAATCACGACTGCCGCCATCGTCCGCGGGTGCCGCCGGGCCAGGGATAGGGCGGTATCGAACCCAAAGGCGCTCAGCAGTGCGCCACAGACAATAACTAGATAAATTATGCGCTCCGGCACCTGGGCGCGTATCCCAGGCAGTTGGTTGAACAGATTAAACCCTGGTAGTTTAAGGGAAACGGCCAGTGCGCCGAGACCTACTGCGCCTAAAAACCAGACGCGCCGGTCCCGCCGACCGATCAAGGCGATGATCGCCAGGGCTAACGGCGCCAGACCGATGTATAAGGCATTGTTCAACGACAGCGGGTTCCCGATGGCGCCGGTGCCGTAAAACAGCGGCACGACGATACGCAACTGATTTTTAAGTGCCTGCAAAGTCGTGACCAGGCTACTCAACGATCGCGGTAACACTGTGGCATCTACCCGCGACGAGAGTTGCGCGAGTTCGACCACCGGCAGCAGGTGAACCGCGGCGAGCGCTGGCCCCCAGGCGAGCAGCGCCACCGTCCGCACAACCTGCATATGGAACACGGACCTGTCCATACGGCTGGTGTCGCGTCCACGGAAGCCGTAGGCTGCTGCCCCGGCCACAATGATCCGTGCGCCGAACCACAGGGCCAGAAATACGCTGCTGTAGATCAGCCAAGATAAGTGGCCGGACACTGCCAGCAGGCCATAGAGCAGCCCGGCCACTGCCGTCCACACCCAGGAACCGCGCCGCCAGGCCAGCTCCCCGGCAGCTACCACCCAGGGCAACCAGCCGTAAATATCGGTATTGCCGATGAGATCCAATTGGGTATAGAGCTGCCCGCTGCCCGCGAAGGCCAGGCCGGCGATCAAGCTGCCCACGCGGCTCGCGCCCAGGACGCGACTCAGCACGTACATGCCCGCGCCGACCAGCCAGACATGGAACACAATGTTTACCTGGAAGGACGCGGCCAGCGGCTGGAGCCAGAGCAACCAGACCACCGGGTAATAGAGTTGATTCTCCTCGCTACCCAGGAACGGATAGCCCGCGAAGAGATTGGGATCCCACAAGGGCCACTCGCCCGCCGCGAGGCTGCGGCGCACGAACACCTGCCAGGGTAAAAATTGGAGCGCCGAGTCGGCCACCACAGGGTTATGCGCCGGCCCCGTGGCGCCGTTTCCGCCCGGTACCCATGGGGTCAGCGTATCCGTAGCAACGGGTACGCCGCCGGACAAGATGGGCGCGGTTAGCGTTAACGCAAACAGCAGCACGACCAGCAGGCAAGCGAGATCCGCTATTACGGGCGGTATGCGGACGGGCCTTGCACCGGTAGGGACGGACGACGCACTCTGAGGTGTGCCTGTCACTCCAGAGTCCAGCAAGGGCGCATCGGTGCCGGATGTGCTAACGCTCAAAACGACCCTCCGGCGGCGCTGTGGCCTGGGGCGATTGCGATCCATGTACCATGGCGTCAATTATACTATCTCGCCTCTTGTCGAAAAAGCAAATGCAGCCCGGCGGCGCAGTTGTGATAGCCCGCGCATTTTGGTATCATGTACAACGTGCATGATCTTCCCTCTGCCGATGCGGGCATATATGTGGACAGGCGTGTCTTGTCTAGACCGGTTGCTGCCCCGGCCCCTGGCCGCTACATGGGCCGCTCGTGGAGTTGCTGATGGCTGCTAGACCGACCCTTTCCGCGCTGACGGGGCTGCGCTTTTTAGCCGCGCTGCATGTGGTCTTTTTCCACTACACCGACGTACCATTGAAAGCTGCGCCCGGCTGGATTCATAACATCATTGGTGCCGGTCTCACCGGCGTTGATTTGTTCTTTATCCTGTCGGGGTTCGTCCTGGCCTATAACTATCTCGACGGCCGGCGGATTGATCGACGCGAGTTCTGGCTGGCACGGTTTGCGCGCATTTATCCGGCGCATCTGCTCGGCGTACTCTTGCTGGCTCCCTTTATCGCTTATGCCCACTTTGCCAGCTTGCCTCCCTCGGCTGCGGCCGGCAAAGTAGCGACCGAGGCGACGCTCGCCCTGACTTTAACCCAGGCGTGGGTTCCTGGTGAATGGCCGATTTGGAACGGGCCTGCCTGGTCGCTAGGTGC
>JAICKM010001096.1 GCA_025927935.1 Chloroflexia bacterium
GCCCGCGCCAGGTCGATCACCTGGCCCACGGCGGCAGCCCTTGCCTCCGGCGATAGCTCGGCGGTTGCGGCGAAGAACGAGGGCGGCGCTTCGCGCTCCGGCGTGCTGCCGCTGTCCGGGCCGGGCAGCGAGTGGAAGCGCGGGTTGGGCGCTTGCAAGCGGGCCAGCGCCGTCGCGTCCTCGGTGGCGCGGGTCAGCCCGGCGCGACTCGTGTCGTTGGTGTAGACGCGCGCCGTGGCCCCGCCCACGGCCACGCGCACGGCGGCGCGGCTGTTGTCCTGGTAGACGTTCTGGTGGATCTCGGAGTTGGCGTAGCGGGTCACGGCGGTTACGTCGCGCAACAGCACGATCTCCGTCTGCTCGGCGGGCGAGGCGGCCAGCGCCGCCTCCATCGCGTCGCGGTCCGGCCCGGCAGGTAGTGTATCCATCATCCCCCCCGGCTCACGGGTAGCCCATGCACCAGCACCGGCGCGGCTCCGTGGCCCACATGGCAGCTTTGCAGCGGTTCGCCCTTGGCGCAGCCCGGCAGCCCCCAGAGTTGCCACGCCTGTGGCCCGCCCACCGCGGCGACGCTGCCCCAGAAGTGCGGCGTGCGATCCTGGAACGAGGCGGCCTTATAAAGCCGGCCTAGCTTGCCGCCCTTGATCTCGCGGCACATCTCCACCGCGAAGTGGAAGTTCATGCGCTTATCATCCAGGCTCCACGAACTCGGCGTCTCCAGGTAAAGGCCGGCGTCCACGCCGGCGATCAACTCGGCCAGCGTGGCCCCCTGCGGATCGGCGTCGAGGCTGACGTTGGGCATACGCACGATGGGGATGCGGCCCCAGGAGGTGGCGCGCGCCGTGCCGTTGCTGCGTTGCCCTATGGCGGGGGCCGTCTCGCGGCTGGTCAGGTAGCCGGAGAACACCCCGCCGCGCACAATCGGCTGCACCTGCGCGGGCGTGCCCTCGTCGTCCCAGCCGAAGGTGCCCAGCCCGCCCGGCGTCACCGCGTCGGCGGTGATGTTGACATGCTCTGAGCCATAATGAAATCGGCCCAGCATATCGGGCATCAGAAACGAGGTTCCGGCGAAGGCGGCTTCCCAGCCCAGCACGCGGTCCAGTTCGATCGGGTGGCCGCAGCTTTCGTGGACCAGCAGCGCCATCATCGCCGACCCGACCACGGCGGTCGCCGGGCCGTCGGGCGCCCACTCGGCCACCACGAGGTCGCCCGCCTCGCGGCCAATGCGCCCCGCCTCCTCGCGCAGCCGCAGCCCCTCGATGAACTCCCAGCCCGCCTGGCCCACGTTCTCGTACTGCCGCCGGTAGCTGTAACCGTCGTCGGCCAGGGCCACCGCGTAGAGATTGGCCCCGCTTTCGACAATATGCTGTGCCAGGCGCGCGCCCGTCGTATTGACGAACAGTTTTGTAGTATCCCAGAGTTGCAGCCACCCGCCCGCGACGTGGACCCGCGCGTGCGCCCCGCGCACATCGGCGACCGCGCCCAGCATCAGGTCGATGCGCTCGGCCAGCGGCACGGCAAACGGGTCGCGGGCCACCGGCGTCCGGTATTCGCCCTGATCAGCGGGCATGGCACTCAAATCAAGC
>JAICKM010000002.1 GCA_025927935.1 Chloroflexia bacterium
GCGATTGGGGCCGGGCTCAACGGCGCACTGCTAGCGGGTAGCGGGCGGAAAGGTCAGCCGCCGCAGCGCATGAGCGAGGTCGCCTGCCGCTCCTCGAGGGGGATGCGCCCCTGTGTGGTGCGGACTTGGCGTACGGAGCCGAAATACACCCGGCGAAATGCAAGCAACGGCAGTGGACGACTGCCCGGCACAGCTCATGCACGTCATCAGCCATGATTTACTTTCTCATCGCTCAGCTCGTCTCGCTACTACCCGACCTGTTCGCCACCACCCGCCGCTCGGAGCGCCACCAGGACCTGCCGATCCTGCTGCTCCGCCAGCAACTTCGTATTCTGCAACGCCATCATCCCAAGACCCCGCGTGTTTCGCGCTGGGAGAAACTCACGCTGGCTGTACTCACTACCAAACTTACCGCTCTCGGCCAGGACACCAACGCGAACCTGGACGAGGTGCTGCTCTTGGTCAAGCCAGGCACTGTTCTTAAATGGCCTCGCGAACTTGTCCGTCGCAAATGGACCTTCAGGCAGCCGCCGTTTATCGCTCGCCGCAAAAGTAATCCTGAGCTGGTCGCCTTGCTGCTGCGCCTGGCCCGGGAAAACCCGACTTGGGGCTATAGTCGCGTGCATGGCGAACTGCTCAAGCTGGGCTACAGGATCGGCCGCTCCACAGTGCGGGATATTCTTAAACGTGAACATGTGCCGCCAGCGCCCAAGCGAGCAGATGCGGGCAGTAATTGGTCGACGTTTCTCGCTCACTATGCGCGCCAAATGCTTGCTTGCGATTTCTTCACGGTAGAAACCGCTTGGTTGCGCACTCTGTATGTGTTTTTCTTCATCGAGTTGGACAGCCGGCGGGTGCATTTCGTCGGCTGTACGGCCCATCCCAGTGCAGCATGGGTGACCCAGCAGGCGCGGCACCTAACCGGGACGCTGCAGGATCAGGGTAAGCAGATCCGTTTCTTGATTCGTGACCGCGATGCCAAGTGCGCGGATAGCTTCGACATGGTCTTCGCGGCTGAAGGTGTCGAGATTGTGCGGACACCCTTCAGCGCACCCAAAGCGAATGCCTTCGCCGAACGATGGATCCGCAGTGCCAGAAACGGGTGCCTGGATCGCTTGCTGATCCTAAATGCAGCACACTTGCGGCGAGTAATGAAGGCGTACATCGAGCATTACAATGAGGCCAGGCCGCATCAAGGGATCGAACAGCGTTGCCCTATTCCGATTGAGCACGCTCGCCGAGAAGGCGTGGTGAGACGGCGGGACGTGCTGGGCGGCATCATTCACGAATATCGCCGAGAGGCCGCGTGACATCATAGCAGCCGCAGATAACAAAACCGCACCCTACAGGCCGTCAGCCAGTGGCTCCAACGCGCGCAGTTGGCGGGCCCCCAAGCTTTGCATGCACATCCGGCTCCTGGGCGACAACCCTTGCTCAGCTCGGCTCAATTGGCGCAACTGCCACGCTTGCTCGCTCAAGGAGCGGAAGCCTGCGGCTTTCTTGGGGCGGTCTGGACTAGACGGCGGGTCGCCCAACTGATCCAAGACGCGTTCGGCGTCCGCTATCATCCGCGGCATGTCGGTCGCCTACTCAAGCCAATCGGCTGGAGCCCCCAACACCCCGTCGTGCGCGCCAGCCAACGGGCCAACGCCCAGATCGCGGCGTGGTATGAGCAACGCTGGCCCACACTCAAAAAAACTGCCTGCGCGAGGGCCGAATCATCGTCTTCGTAGACGAGGCGGCCTGCTACCTGTTGGCGGGTGTGGTGCGCACCTACGCCCCGCGTGGCCAAACACCGGTGCTGCACGTGCCCCTGACGCGCGATCATCTTTCGCTGATCAGTGGGATCACCGCCGAGGGGCTGTTGTTGACCGGCATGCAAGAGCGCGCCTTTAGGGGAACCAAGGTGGTCGGCTTCCTCAAACACCTGCTGAACCAACTCGACGGCCGACTGTTGGTGATCTGGGACGGCGGGCCGATCCATCGCGACAAAGCGGTCCAAGGGTTCTTGGCGAGGGGCGCAGCAGAGCGGCTTCAGTTGGAGCAGTTGCCAGGGTACGCCCCGAATCTTAATCCGGACGAGGGGGTCTGGAACTACCTCAAGCATGTAGAGTTGCGCAATGTCACCTGCCATGATCTGACTGAACTCCGTTATGAGTTAGGCCTAGCGATTGGCCGGCTGCGCCGCAAACCGGAGGTGCTGCGCAGCTTCTTTAAGCAGTACGGCTATTAGATATCAATGTCCCAATCAGTAGGCGGGGGTTCGCCAGCGGTGTCCCTACAGGGTTGGCTATAGTCGCCGACCGATCGTAGGTAGGTGAGCGGATATGCAGGTTCAGCACAGTCCCTTTACCCAAGTTAGGGGTATGCATGAAGGAGTAGGAGATGCTTTACCCCCGTAATGGCCGCCGGTCACAGTGCAGATCGGCGCCATACGTTAGCGTGCCTTTCTAGGGTATGTTTATCCAGGTCACTGAAAACGGTGGCAGGTGCAGGATTACATTATCCTGCACCAGTAGCACATCACTATCCACTAGCTGGAAGAGATCGAGCTGCACCGGGTTTGCCGTGGCGGTGATGTCAGGGTAGGCCAGCACTGACGAATGAATATCTTCTGAAAAGCGGTGGCCGGGGAGCTGGATGACCAGCTCCATCGACCGCTTTAGATGTTTGTTCACCGCCGCTATCTGCAACCCCGAGGCGTTATCTGACCGGCACACGATTACATCCACGAACGGGATATCGGAGTCTTTGGCCCCGAGATCCGATGGATGTGGCACGTCGTAGCCCGGTCCGCTCAGATGACACGCCAGAGGCCTCTTGCCGATGAAAGGCGTGTATTGCTGCATGGCGAAGAACTGCGGATCGTAATACACGACCCCATAGGCCTTGCGGATGCCCCCGCCGTGCATGAACCCGTTGGGCAGCGCAATCGGGATGCGGTCGGCGTTGCGCAGTACCATGTTGAGGAAGGCGCCGGCATATACAACCGCGCCGAAATTATGCACATTGAGCCGGTTCGGGTGGCCGCCGAGCGGCCCCCATTCGGTGATGGCCAGCTTGATCGGCGCCTTTCCTCCGCGGTCGGAGCGGTCGCAGCGTGCGAGCAAGTCGGGCAGGAAGCGGCGCTCCCAGGTGGTCACCTGGCCCAGGACGGCGTTATGCGCCTCCTCATCGCTCACATTTTCCAGTAGCAGGTCGTTGACGGGCAGCGAGTGCAGCGAGATGTAGTCGATCTGCTCGGGCGCCTGCTTGAGCAACTGGTCGTGCCAGCGCCGGTCGGCATGCGTGTGGTCGTAGCCCAGCCCTACCTCGTCCGCGAAGTCGAAGTTGTTGCCGCAGGCGATTAACTCGATCGGGATGGGGCTGGCCGCCCGCATCGCTGGCGCGAACTCGCTGAAGCGACGGGCGTTCTCATCAGCGCCCTGGAAGCCACCCTGCCAGGTGCCGAACACTTCGTTGCCAACTTCCCAGAAGGTGACGTTGTACGGCGCGGGGTGACCATTCCCGGCGCGCAGGAGACCCATCGGCGTGCTGGTGTCGCCGTTGCAATACTCGACCCAGGCCGCCGCTTCCTCTGCCGTCCCGGTGCCCGAGTTCACGGTGATATGCGGCTCGATGCCGACCTTACGGCAGAAGGCGATGTACTCGTCGGTGCCGAACAGGTTGTAATCCAGTCCGCCCCAGGCGTTATTCGGTACGGTGGGCCGGAGATCAAGCGGACCGACGGCATCGCGCCAGTGGTAGTAACTGACGAAGTTGCCGCCGGGCCAGCGTAGTTGGGGCATGGTCGAGTTACGTACGAGCTCAACAACTTCCGGGTCGAGACCGTCGTCTTCATCTTGCGGCAGCAGGAAGGCGCGGTCGACGAGCAGATGCAAGGCCGTGTTGGAGCGTGGCAGCCAGCGCAGGTAGAAATCGACCGGCTCGCCGAAGGCGACCTGGCCCTCCTGCAGCTCTAGCGCGAAGGGCAGCTTTACCCATTCGGCACCCCGGATCTGCACTCGTACTGAGCCGAGACGTTCTCCGGCCTGGCCGCGCCCGTCAGGTGTAGCCACGCGGCGGCGGAAGCCCACCTCGACCTCACCCTGCGCGGCGGGATCCAGCACTCCTATCCTAACCCAGAGATCGCCTTTGTAGGCGCGGCAGCGCTTAATGGGCAGGAATACGCCCTGCCGGATGCCGGCGGGACCATCTTCCAGGACCGGCCAATAGTGCTCCGGGCCGCTGGGCCAGTTGCCACCCAGGAGCCGGACGGCGCCGCCCAGGCGCCCAGCTGAAGCAGTGACGCCGCCGAGGCAGCCGAGGGGTGCCCAGCCGAAGGGCAGGCTCAGCGCGGTCGCATCGTCCAAGACGCATACCCCAAAGCCGGTCGCCGCAACACCTATTCGGCCGTGGCGCACTACCGCTGGATTACTACCGGAGAGATAGAGCTTGACCAGGGTCTGGCCGCTCCTCAGCAACTGCTGAACCTGCCTGGAGCTCAGATTGTGGCTACGGGCGAAGGTCGGGTTCGCTAACAGCTGGGCGGGAAGTCCACCTGCGATGGTGAATGCCAGGTGCTCCATGAAGGTACCCAGGATGGATGGCGGGGCCACCGGGCCCGCCTGCTGCACGTCCACGCGCAAGATATTCTGCGCTGCGGTGTCGTCCCGTGTGAATCGGAACAGTGGATTATCCGGATCTGCAGCCATGCTACGCCTCCAATTGTCATAGTACCGGTGCTCATCATGGGGCTTTGGCGGGCAGTAGATATTGGACTTGCTATTCTAGACCCGCTGGGTCAATCTCTCGTAGCTCCTTTAAGCGAAATCTTGAAAGTATAGGCGTGCTCACCGGGCGGACGGGTTGGCGGCTCGATACGTAGCCCAGTGGAATCCTGTGCCCAGTTCAGCTTTGCGTCCGAGCCAAGCAGACTGATGTTCGCGATGGCTTCGGTGCGCAATGACGAGCTAGCACTGAGCGATTGAATTATGAGGGCCGACTCGGGCCACGCCAGGCAGATCGCGTAGAGCGCGTTCTTGCCGACCGTGCAGCGGATATCCCGACTAGTAAAGCGCTGCCGCCGTGTGTCGGCGAATGCGCCTTCAATCACCTCGGTAGGGCCTTCGCCAAACACCTGCCACGGACGCGTGCCATAGATCGCCTCGCCGTTGACTGCCAGCCAGCGACCGATAGCGTGCAGCATCTCCTGCTCCGGCGCAGGGATCGTACCGTCTGCCCGCGGCCCGATATTCAGCAGCAAAACCCCGTTCTTGCTGACAATGTCGACCAGGTCACCGACAATCGAACCTGCCGTCTTGTAGTCCTGGCTCGCCACATAGCCCCACGAATTCTTTGAAACTGCGGTGTCGGTCTGCCAAAGGAACGACTGCACTCCTGCCAGTTGGCCGCGCTCAATCGTGATCACGCCGGTACCTTGCGGGAATGCCTCGTATTTATCGTTGACGGCAGCGCCGCTGATGTCCCAGTCAGGTCCCCATGTGCCCGCGCGGTTGTAATAGTAGGCCGCGAACTGTGGCAGAACCGGCTTGAAGGCGTCGTGCCCGATCCACCAGTCGAAGTAGAAGACCTGGGGGCGGTACTTATCCACCAATTCACAGCCCCGATGCAGCCACTCTTCGAGAAAAGCGCCATGGGGTCCCGCACCCGCGTGGGGATCGGAGAAGTCAGCAGGCGCAGGCTGCGCTGGACCGTATAAGCCCCGGTAGCGATCGTCCTGGACATCAGATGGGAAGCACCGGCCGCCGTCGAAGAACCACCAGTTCTCGGCCCGATGATAGGATAGTCCAAACACCATCCCTTCCTGGCGCACCGCCTCGGCCAGCTCACCGATCAGATCGCGGTGCGGCCCCATCTTCACGGCGCTCCATTCTGTGAGCGCGCTGTCGTACATTGCGAAGCCGTCGTGATGCTCGGCCACCGGGACGATATATCGGGCGCCCGCCTCTTTGAAGAGTTTGGCCCACGCCGCTTGGTCATAGTGCTCAGCGGTCAGCTTTGGAATGAAGTCTTTGTAGCCGAACTCGGTCTGCGGGCCATACGTGGCTACATGATGCGCGAACTCCGGCGAATCCTGCTGGTACATATTGCGGGCATACCACTCACTGGCGAAGGCGGGTACCGAGTAGACTCCCCAATGGATAAAGATGCCGAACTTCGCATCCTTGTACCACTGCGGCACCTTATAACCCTGCAGGGACTCCCAGGTCGGCTGGAATCTACTGCCTTGTTCAGGCTGGTGGCTCACGAAGTCTTCTTCCATTATGACCACCTCTCGTTACAATTGCTGCTCACCCGGCTAGTAGTCGGCCACTATGGATTTGAACAGTCTGCCTCCTCTTTGGTATGCTAACCACACAGGAGGTTCGCATGGCAAAGAAATATGTTGTCGCGCTTCCCGCTGAGGAGCGCACGGACTTGTTGGGGTTGCTCAAACATGGGACGCTCTCGGCCCGCAAACTCAACCGCATCCAGATCTTATTATTGGCCGACGAGGGCCACCCGGATGAGCACATTGCCGCCAGCTTGCATACCGGGCTCTCTACCGTGGCCCGCACCCGCCAACGCTGGGTGGAAGCCGGCTTGGACGGCGCACTCCACGAACGCCCCCGCCCTGGTCGTGTGCCGCGCCTCGCTGCGCGGGCCAATGCCCATCTGGTGGCCCGCGCCTGCACCGATCCACCGGACGGGCGCAGCGCCTGGACGATGCCGTTACTCGCCGACGAACTCGTCATCTTAGAAGTGGTCGAGCGCGTCTCCGATGAAACGGTACGCCGGGCGTTAAAAAAACGACCTCAAGCCGTGGTTGAAACAGCAGTGGTGTATCGGCCGCTTGGATAGCGAGTACCTCGCGCGGATGGAGGATGTGTTGGATCTGTACGCCACGCCGGATAGCGAGGCCGAACCAACCGTCTGCGTGGACGAAAAACTGGTGCAATTGGTGCGCGAGGTACGCCCGCCGGTCGCGCCGAAACCCGGCCAAGTGGCGCGCGTGGATTACGAATATCACCGCGAGGGGACGGCGAATCTGTTCATGGCGGTGCGGCCCAGTATCGGCTGGCGGCATGTGGCCGTGACGGAGCGGCGCACGACGGGGGATTTTGCCGAGTTTTTGCGCACCGTGGTGGATGAGTGCTGCCCGACGGCGCGCAAAATCCGGCTGGTGACGGACAACTTGAACACGCACACGCTGGGAGCGCTGTACGAACGCTTCCCGGCGGCAGAAGCGCGGCGGATCGCCCGCAAACTGGAATGGCATTACACCCCCAAGCACGGCAGTTGGCTGAACCAAGTAGAGATCGAGTTGGGCGTGGTGGAACGGCAGTGCCTGGACCGGCGGCTGGGCAGTCGGGAGACCTTGGCCCGCGAGATCGCCGCGTGGCAGGAGCGGCGCAACACGAAGGGGGCCAGGATCAACTGGCGCTTTAGTATTGAAGCGGCCCGCGACAAGGTCCAACGGCATTACCCTTCCAATTCATAGTGGTGGACTACTAGCGCAGCCGCAATCTTCTCTGTTCCTCTTGTGGCATCTATTTGTTAGATGGGTTGCTCCTATCTTTCGAGCAACGCGCTGGGTGACAGTGGCCACTCCTCCTGATCCCAACCAAGCTGCTCAATCCGCAAGGTGGGTGCCCCTTCGGCGTCAGCATCATATGAGTGGTAAACCAGGAAGTAGTTGTCGTTTTCAACGTATATGGAATTATGTCCAGGGCCACGCCAGCGGGACGAACCGGCGTAGATCAGGGTGCCCCCGCCGTCGGTCAAGAGCTTGCCATCGCGATCCCGATATGGTCCGGCGATGTCCCGTGCACGACCCACCTTGATCTTATAGGTGCTCAAGGTACCACGGCAGCAGTAATCATGGGAGATGAACAGGTAATAGACGTCTCCACGGCGGACGATATACGCACCTTCCACGGCGGCTGATCCGGGATTGCTAGCAATAGAGATCAACTCCGCGCCCCGGCTGGGCTTCATCGTGCGTCGATCGACTTGCACGAGCTTGATCCCGCTCCAAAAGCTGCCAAAGGCCAGCCAGGGCTGACCCCCCTCGTCGAAACTCAGTTGCGGATCGATGGCGTTGTAATCATCACTCTCTTGCGACGAAATCACCGCACCCTCGTCCACCCAGTTGTAGTTGGGATCGCGTGGGTCCAGAGTTACATTTGTCGCCAGCCCGATGACTGAACGGCGTGAGCCAAAAGTAGATGCCGCATAATATAGGTAGTACTTCCCTGCATGGAAGACAATGTCCGGCGCCCACAAGCTCTTGGCATTGGGGACAGCCTGCTCAACCCATTCTGGATAAGTGTCAAACACGCGGCCGGCCTGCTCCCAAGCCAGCATATCTTTTGAACGGCGCATCGGAATACCCTTGCCGGTCGAAAACAGGTAGTAGGTGTGCCCCTCTTTTATCATCACCACATCATGGACGTGGGCGATATCCCCTGTCGTCTCCAAGATGATCATGGCAAGCTCCTATGAGTGCCGAATAAGTCAATGGTTAGCGCTCACTCTGGTAGCCGAACTCACTTTCACTAACCTCGCCCCATGTGGCGGGACTTGCACGGCGATACTGTTTTCGAACTCCCCCAGGTCCGCCTGCTGCCACACATCCCGAACTGCCTGCGGCCCGGTGAGGCCCAGTTTGGCCAGGGGAGTTTCGATGCTAACTGTTGTCACACCTGTGTTGAAAACGGCAAGATATTGGCGGCCATCTTCATCTTGAGCCGTCCAGGCGATATGCGGCCCGAACCGATACAACTGCCTGCCCGAATGCGAATGATTCAAGAGACGCAGTACTTCCGGGTTCGTTAGCAACCCCAGAGTCCAGTCATCGTTATCACGCAACTCGCACCCGAGCATGAGGGGCGATCGGAATATACACCACAAAGTCATCATCGTCAGTTGCTCGTCCCGGCTAAAGCGAGTCCAGCGATCCCCAACACCATGCTCGAAGGATCGAATAGCCAAGTGCCCTAAAGGCAGCATATCCGCATCGGGCCAGTGCCCCGGTCCAACATGCTCGCTCCAGACGTGACATCTGTCAAACTCGTTGTAGAGATCTTCCCACCGATCCCAATAATCGTCTGTCATGCGCCACATGTTCGCGTTGTTCTTTACATGTTCCGCCATAGCGAGCGTCGTCGGACCAGGAGAGAGACTGAGCACCATTGTCCGGCCGCACCGATCGATGGCATTGCGCACCAGCTCGATCTCGCCTGCTGAATAGGGAGAGGAAATATCGTCCACTTTGACAAAGTCAACCCCCCAGGAGGCATACAACTCAAACAGTGACTCATAGTAACGGCGCGCCCCTTCTTTGACTGGGTCAACCCCATACATATCCGTATTCCACGTGCTAATGGAGTTGGGATGCGCGATGTCTCTGGCCCGCAGGGTGGTTCCCAGGATCGGCGTATTCGCATGCACGGCTTGCCGAGGAATGCCGCGCATGATGTGGATTCCGAACTTCAAGCCCAATGCGTGAATTCGATCGGCCAACGGTGTGAAGCCCGCGCCACCGGCGGCGGAGGGGAATCGGTTCGCGGTCGGCATGAGGCGGGAATGGTCGTCCATTTCCAACGGTACGAACGGCCTGTAGATCGAGGAGTTTGCGCCCGGCTCATACCACTGAATATCCACCACCACATACTCCCAACCGTACGGACTTAAGTGCTTAGCCATATATTGGGCATTCCCCAGCACTTCCTCTTCGGTGACGCTTGCACCGTACACATCCCAACTGTTCCAGCCCATTGGAGGCGTAAGGACGGTATTCTGGCTCATAAAGATCCCCCAGGCACACTGATTTCGATCAGCGAAACGCTTGGCAGCGGTAAGCGAATTGGCAGCACCAGGCAAGAGTCGCTCGGCGTCTCTGCTTGGTCAGGCTCCAACAGCTCAAGCCGTTGCCGATCTTTGATCCCGCGTAACTCTCCCGGCGAGGGATCCTGCGGTGCACCGATTTCTTGCCACGCTGTATAGCTATTGCTGTGCCGCGCATCGATACGCCAGTGGCGAATGTGCACGGGGTGCGCCGCGAAGGGGAGCCGCTCAATCCGCAGCGTTACCTCCGTCTCACCCGAGTCAATGAGGTACTGATCATCCGCGTGGCGCCACAGCAGGACGGCCACACGATCGCGACCGTTGAAAGTGGCCAGGGCATCCACCTCCTCGGGCATGCCGGTCGCTTCCTCGTCGAGCCGTTGCAGCGACCAAGCGTGACTGGATTCCACCGATAACCGCGTGTCACCTAGCCGGGCGAGCATCCGGTAGGCGTTCAGGATCGGCTTCTCGACCTGCGCGGCGGTGAAGAGACTGCGGGTGCCTTCGAAGAAACGCTCCCCTTCGAAGTAGAAGCTCCAGGTGGTAGCTTGATGAACTTGTGCGCTGCTTACTGCGTTCAGGTCCAATAGTTTCTTCATCAGCTTGCATTGAAAGACGGCATAGTACTCCGTGTTGCGGTAGCCAAAGTTGGCGTTGTCATACACGCCCCAGTGTGCCGGCACCGAGGCGTCGCACTCGTCGACGAAACAGGGCAAGGCGCGGAACTGCGGATGGCCGGCCACCGCTTGCAGCCCGGCCTGCACTTCGCGCAGCATCTTGAGCATGGATGGTGATTGCCGGACGGGGGCGGGCGCGCCGAGCGGGCCGTAGACCCGCCAGGGGGAGAAGGCAGCGCCTTTGGTATGGAACGACACGAAGTCGAGCGGCGTCCGATGGCGTGCACAGTGGTCTAGAAAACCACGGAGAAAGGTAGGCCCGCGGCCCTGAAGATCGCCCGTGGTGCTCGGGCCGCCCACTTGGGCATCGACGAGTGCCGCCTTTACCGCGGCCGCCGTGCTGTCATAGAGTTCATAGTACTGCTCAGGTGTGCCCCGCCAGTAGAAGATATCCGGTTCGTTCCAGACTTCCCACAACCAGGTACGCACACGATCTGCCCCGTAGCGCTGGACACAGTGCTCCACGAGGGCGCGCACCAGGCCATTCCACTTGGCATAGTCTTTTGGTGGGAAGGACCAGAGACCAGCCTCGTAGGCACTCCACTGCGTAGGACTCGGCTCGAAGAGGAAGCGCCCTGGCGCGTCGTCGGGGACAAGCGCGCGGGGGGTAAAACCAAGTTCGACGAGTGGCCGGTGCCCGGCCTGCACGATGGCGTCGTACACTGCGTCGGCAACCTGGAAATCATAGAACGGGTTGCCGTTAGCATCTTCATGGTAAACGTTGCCGGCTCCCCAATGGGGCAAGGACCAGCCGACCCCGCTGTTGAAGATATAGTGCGGGCGCACGTAGTAGGGTTGCTCGGCCAGAGCGCCAATCACCCGCAGAGCGTGCTTGCCCTTGGGGGTGTAAGTCCAGTTGAGTTCGTCATAGCCAAAGCTGGTCCAGATGCGGCGGACTGGCCCGTGCCAAACTCCGCAATCCACACGTACACTTGCTTGCCCGATCGTCGCTTTCGCCACCTGTATCGCTTTGCCTCCTGTGCGACTAAAGTAGCCTATCCATGCGCTCGAGCACGAGCGTGGCCCTCAGACCCGACACAGCTAGCTTTTCACGGTCTGTATCATTCGTCAGGACGAGGTGGTTTCCATGCCGGCGTCAATCCTCATCTTGATATAGATCTCCAGCCGGTCGCCGACCATAAGGCCGTGATCGGGCGGCAGATCAAGCGGAGTTACGGCACCAGCACAAATGAGGCGTTCATAATATGCTTGGCGGATGTAGGAATGTTCAGAGCCGTGAGCTCCATCGCGTATTGCTGCCGCGTTCGGCTCGGGGTATTCGACAGGAAGATCGTACGCCGACTCGCTGCCCATAGCAGGGCTCCGATTTCCGCGACGCGCGGCAGCAGTGTGTGGCCAAGGTAGATCATGCCGTCCAAGTGAAAGAGATAAGCGCTGTACATTGGTCGATTAGCAAGCGCCCGAATAGCGCGGTTCGCCAATAACCTTCCCGGCGTGGAGATGGGCACCACAGGATTGCCGCACGATCAGCTCGCCATAGACAATGCTTTTCACCGGTATCTCTGCCTCGCCGCTGATCAAGCGCTGCAACTTCTGCATAGCAAGGATCCCCATTTCGTATTTCGGAATACGATACGTTGTTAGCGCGGGCTGACTATAGGCGCTCTCACTGACGTCGTCAATGCTGACGATGGCCATGTCCTCCGGTATCCGCAAGCCTGATTCTTTGATCGCCTCCATCGCGCCAAAAGCCGTCTTATCGCTCACCGCCACCACTGCGGTTGGCTTGTTGCGCTGATGGAGGATCTCTTGCATTTGCAGGTATCCTTTCTTGGGATGCCCAGAGCTGGGCTGCGGAATCCATTCCGGCGGGATGAGTAGCCCTGCTTCGGCTGCCCCGGCGAGACAGCCGCGGACGCGCTCCACCAGACTGCTGTATTTGTGGGGACCAGGCAAGACGGCGATCGCCCGATGCCCCAGGCTGAGCAGATGCTGCATGACTGTATAGCCTGCAGTAAAGTTGTCGCCCACAACGCAAGGAAGCCGCTGCCCGGCAATACAGTTCTCGATCAGTACTAACGGTAAATTCAGCGCGCCGAGCCGGATCACCATCTCGGGAGCAATATCCCCGTCGTTGGCAACGACCAAGCCCCGCACTTGACTCGCCAGGCGGCCGCGTAGTCCATCCAGGTTTTCCGCACTGCGATCGAACATGTGCAGGACCACATGAAAGCCCAACCGCTGCGCTTCGGCTTGAAATCCACCGATGACCTGGCCGTAGAAAATGTCCAGGATGACGGGCATTGAACTCTTCTCAATCAGCAAGCCGACGGCTTGTGGCTTGCCGTCCTCCACGGGGGGCCGGATGGAGTAACCAAGACTCGTGATGGTCTGCCAGACTCGTTCGCGCGTGTCGAGAGATACGCCCGGCCTCCCGTTGATGACGATCGAGACTGCGGCGGCCGAGACGTTCGCCGCATGCGCGACATCTCGGATGGTCGGTTTCTGCTTAGGCATAAGGTACTCCGTTATTCATTAGAAGATCGCTATAACAGGCGGAATCGCTTCATTCGAGGCGGAGGCGGGCGGAGAGCAGGGAGCGTGACCACGAAACCGATATTTACCAGCAGGCTCCTGTGGGTCGCGGTTTAGGACCCATAGGATTTTTCGCATCCAGCACGTGCCCGGATCTACCGGCACTATCTCTGTATAACGCCAGTA
The DNA here is from genome assembly GCA_025927935.1 of Chloroflexia bacterium. The sequence continues at coordinate 13,191 of JAICKM010000002.1, forward strand.
TAGACGATTTGTTTAGTGACGTGTTTAGTACCCAATTTGTGGTATGTTCCCTATACCAAATCTTGACAGGGTATGTTTTCTCTGCTAAAATGCGAGATGTAACTTCACCTGAACCGCCCTTAGGATGGAGCGGCAGGCGATCGTGCTCAGGTGTAGTATCTAGAGTTTATTATAGCCGGACTCTGCTAAATGTCAAGTAAGGAAACCTACACTCACGTACTAAATATTCGTTATGCGTTCAGGGATGTTTAGCGGAACCGAAGATGAAGCGACTGACTGATTAGTCACTTCAACCATCATGCGGCGAATACCCAGCCTGTCTATTGGTACCTCGATCCACCAGTTTGTGGTGGCGTAAGGGGTGTAGCGATGCAGGTGATCCAGGAGCAGATCGAGCTAAGCTATCGTCGGGGCTCGATGGCGGCAGTGATATCGGTGGCGCAACTCCCATACGGCGCAGCCGGCAGGCCGTACAGCAGCATGCTCCTTGCCTGTGTCCCGGATCTGGACTCGCATCTCAGCAGCACATTCCGCAACTCAAACCAGCCCCCTTCCCTAACAGATTCAAAGAATACCGCACTCCCTAGCACAGCGTATGGCGACGAAGCTGGGCGCCCGATCCGGCCAGCCGATCGCCTCTGCGCAAACAGGGAGAGCAACATGTCCACGGCGCGGGAGCAGCCGTGGCATGGCACCTCTTGCTCCCGCGAGCAACAGGCGCAGCAGTTACGAATTTGGACGGCTGCCTGGTTATTAGGGAATAGGAGGAGGAAATGTCCGATAACTCAGAGAATAAGTTTTCAAGAAGAGAAGTTCTTCGCCTGCTTGGCCTGACCGCTGCTGGTGCTCTATTGAGCGCCTGCGGCGACACGGGCCAGACCAACGCCACGCCGACCACCGGCACGGCCGCCGGGGCCACGCCGACCACCGGCGCGGCCGCCGGGACCACGGCAACCACCGCTGGCGCGGCCGCCGGAGCCGCGGCAACCGAGGCGCCTGGGGCGGCGGCGACCGCGGCCGCCGCTTCGGGGGAGATCATTATCTGGGACCGCGCCGGCGACCTGTTCCAGGTGCTGGATGCAGCCATCCCGGCGTTCAACAAGCGGTATCCCCATATCAAGGTCACCCACCAGCCAGTCGATGTTGGCGCCAAGCTTCCGTCCACGCTGGCCACTGGCGTTAACGTGCCCGATGGCTCCTTCATCGAGGACAACAACCTAGGCCCGATCAACGAGCACCTCTACGATATCACCGATTGGATTCAACCCTACGTCAACGATCTGGTCACCTACAAGGTGCGCGTTAACACCTGGAACGGCAAAATCAAAGGCATTCCTTACGACGTCGATCCGGGCTTGTTGTATTACCGCGCCGATATCCTCGATCAAAATGGTATCAAGATCGAGGACATCAAAACCTACGACGATCTCCTCACGGCCGCAAAGACCCTGAAGGGCAAGAACCCCAACCTAAAGCCGATCCATATCGAGAACGATCAGGGCACGATCCCATTGTGGATCTCGATGTTCCTCAACCAACAGGGCGTCAGCTACCTCGATGAAAAAGGGAACCTGACCCTCGATAACCCAGAGTTCCGCAACGTGACGACCTGGCTCAAAGCCGTAGTGGACGCCGGGGTGGCCAGCCGTACCGCCCTGTTCTCGCCGGACGATATCGCGGCCGACGATAAGGACGTTCAGATCTTCGTCCCGTACGCGATCTGGTATAACTACGGCATCGGGAACCTGCTCAAGACGTCCAAGGGCAAATGGCGCGCTACTCGCCTGCCCGCTTGGAAGGCCGGAGGCAGCACCGCTGCCTCGATGGGTGGGTCATCGTTCGTCATCCCGGCGAAAGGCAAGAACCCGCAACTCGCCTGGCTCTTCTACGAGTACATGATGCTGAATCCCGAAGGCTACAAGGCGGCCTTCGGCGCGAACAAGATCTACGCGACCGGCATCGACACACTGCTGCCCTCGTACAAGCCCGCCTACAGCAGCCAGCTCATGGGCAATCCGGCGGGCCTCGGCGGGCAGAACCTTTGGGAGCTCGCCACTAGCGTGGCCGCCGACATTCCTCAAAACTTCTACTTCCCTGTCTGGTATAACCAGTTGCCCCCGATCTTGGGGGCCAATATCCAGAAGCTGTACGACGGCAAGCTCTCGCCTGAGGATGCAGTGAAGCAATCCGCGAGCGACATCAAAGCCAAACTGATGCGCTAGCACCCGCAAGATCAGGGGGATCCGGGCGGCCGGATCCCCCTGACCCTCCACACTGATCCGCAGGGGCAATATCGCAAGTGCTATTGCCCCTGTTTACGCGCCGGCGCACCGGCCTGGAGGCTAACATGAAAACCCAATCTGCCGTTTCCATGGATAGAAGCGGGGGTGGTGAGCTTGTTGCCGCGCTTCCCGCGATAGAGAGGCTCAGAAGATGGGTGGGCGGGAGTTTCGCGCCTTACCTGTTTATCTCGCCTTTCTTCGTCCTCTTCTTCGCTTTTGGGCTTTACCCGCTGCTTTATGCCTTTGTCCTGAGTTTCACCAAGTGGCATGGCGCAGGCACGCCCGAGTTCATCGGCCTGGGCAACTATACCTTTTTGCTCACCGACAGCTTTTTCTGGGGATCGATCGCGACCTCGGTCATTCTGTGGCTGTGGATCGTGCCGGCCCAGACGCTCTTATCGATCCTGGTGGCTGCGCTATTGTCCCGGCCCCGTCCGTTGCAGTCTTTCTTCCGCACGGTTTTCCTGGTGCCTTACCTGGTGCCGCTCGTGGCTATTGCCCAGGTCTGGTTGATCCTGTTTGACCAAAACTCCGGGGCGGTGAATCAGTTCCTCCAGCTTTTCGCCGTCCCCAACATCGGCTGGCTAACCACGGAGTTCTGGGCCCGGGCGACCATCGCCCTGCTGGTCTTCTGGAAGGGCTTTGGCTTCGCGGTGTTGATCATGCTGGCCGCCATCCAGGCGATTCCAGCCGATATTTATGAGGCGGCCGCCATCGACGGCGCGACCGGCAGATCCCAGTTCCGGTATATTACCGTCCCGCTCATGCGCCGGACGATTGCCTTCTTCCTGGTCGTTTCAACGCTCGGCGTGCTGCAAATGTTTGCCGAGCCCTATGTGCTCACTGCGGGCGGCCCTTACAACGCGACTACCACCGCTGGGTTCGCGCTGTTGAGCTATACGCGCAACCTGGACTTGGGAACCGGCGCGGCCAACTCATTCCTGCTGATGATTATCGTCACAATCGTAGCGTTGCTGATGCTCAAATTCCTGCGAGCGGGCGACGAGGTTTAGGAGGACCACGACAATGGCGACCACACTACAAGCCCAAACCCAAACCGGAACCGTAGAGGGGACAAAAGGCGACCCGCGCCACTCGCCGTTCGCCGACCTGCTGGCGTATCTCTTTCTCGGGCTCCTGGCCGTCTTTTTCCTGTTCCCGTTGGCCTGGATGATGTTGTCGTCCCTGAAGACTGGACAAGATATTGCCACCAGCCCGCTCGTGTTCGACCCCAGGGCAATGTCGTTTGACAGCTATGGGGCGATGCTGGCAAACGTGCCACTCCTGGATGGCTTCAAGAACACACTGATTGTCGTCGTTTTCAAGGGTGGCCTGGAACTCTTCTTTTGCCCCTTGGCCGGCTATACGTTTGCCAAGCTCCGCTTCCGGGGCCGCGAGGCACTGTTCAATATTGTGCTGGCCACGTTGATGCTGCCGGTGATCGTCATGCTGATCCCTTTGCTGCTGGAAATGGGGGCGCTCGGCTGGGTTGACTCGTACCAGGCGCTCATTTTGCCGGGCGCGGTCAGCGCGTTTGCCATCTTCTTTATGCGCCAGCAGATGGCAGATATTCCCGACGAGCTGATCGAGTCGGGCCGCTTAGATGGAGCGGGGCCATTTCGTATCTACTGGAGCATTGCCCTGCCGATCATGCGCCCGGCACTGGCGGCGCTCGCCATCCTGACTTTCCTGGCGATTTACAACGATTTCGTCTGGCCGGTGATCGTCATCAGTTCGGTAGACAAACAGACCCTGCAGATCATGCTCTCGTACCTCGCCACCCAGATCAACAACGCCTCGGTGGGCACGGCCGGCAGTAACGCATGGGGTCAGATTCTGGCCGCGAGCACCCTGGCCACGCTCCCGCTGCTGATTCTCTTCATTGCCTTGCAGCGGCATTTCGTCGCCGGGTTGATGGCCGGGGCGTTGAAAGGCTAAGTGGAGCGGACGCGCGAAATCCAGAGTTCCAGTGGAGGCGTTGCATGGCTACAGATCCGGATAATCCACTGTTCCGATTCACACGAGACGACACCGCCGCGCAGAATATCTTGCGCGTGGATGTGCAGCAGGCGGGCCCGGTGGCCCCGCCATCCATCCTGGGCAACTTTTTCGAAAACCTGACGTTCGCTGTCGTCGGAGGGATTTCGGCCGAGCTTTTATCAAATCCAACCTTCGCCCGTGACCCGCACCTTCTGCCTGGGCAGAAGGCGCAGTTACTGACCAACGGCAGTGCCCTGGTTGCGCTCTATCTCTCGGGCGGCGACCCGGCCATACTGCACTGGGGCTGGGGTGCCGAAGATCCGGCCATATTGCGTCGGCGCTGGTGGCCCACACCTTTGTGCACCGGCTTTGGCGTGAGCGTCCTCGATGACGCCACCGCACAGGGGATCCCCTTCGCCTGGGGACCGCTCGGCTACCCCGGTGGCGTCACTGCTTCGGCCGGTCGCCTGGGCGGCGCCGTCCGGCTCCTGGGTGGCGACTGGCCCAGCGGCCCGGAGCACTATTGGCCGGTCCTGGAAGATGGTCCCGCCGGCATCCGGCAGGGCGTCTTCCTGCCCATTAAGCGCTGCCGCGCCTACAAAGGCGATCTCTGGGTCAGGATCGGCACAACCAGGGGCGGGGAGCACGGCGAGGTCGAGGTGGGCTTCCGCCGTCGCGTGGCAACCCCGGATGGCCAGCGGCAGGCCGGGGAGCGCATTGCTGCTACCAGGCTGCGCGTGGAGTCGCCCGAATGGCAGAAGCTGCCCTTCGAACTGAAGCTGCAGGAGGGCCAGGTCGCCTTCGGCGAGCCGGTCGATTTCTACCTGCGCTGGCTGCCGCGCTCCAACACGGCCTTGCATCTGCTCGTCGACCGCGCCTTCCTGCTGCCGCAGGATGAGGAGGATGGGCTTGACCCCGAGGTGGTCGCGCTGGTGCGTAACTCGACCATGCCCCAACTACGTTGGCCCGGTGGCAACTACGTCAGCTACCATCACTGGCGCGACGCCGTCGGCCCGGTTGACCTGCGGGCAACTTACCCTAACTATGCCTGGGGCGGGTTGGACTACAACCTGTTCGGCACCGACGAATACATCACCTTCTGCCGCAAGCTCGGCATCCGGCCGCATATTACGGTCAACCAGGGTACCGGGACGGCAGAGGAAGCGGCCGCCTGGGTCGAGTATTGCAACGGCGACGAAACTACCCCAATGGGCAAGCTCCGAGCCCGGAACGGCCACCCCGCGCCGTACAACGTGACCATCTGGGAAGTGGGTAATGAGATTTTCGGCACCTGGCAGGGCGGCTTCGTCAGCTCTGACGAGAATGCCCGCCGCTTCAGCGAGTTCGCGCCAGCGATGCGCGCGGCCAGCCTCATCCCCATCGAGGTGATCGCCTGTGGCAACAACTTCGATTTTGCTGAGCCGGGACTGGGCTATGACCACACGCATGCTGACCGCCGCTGGCATGACCAGTTGCTCAAGCAGGCGCCCGAGCAGATCGACTACATCTCACTGCACTCGCTGCCCGTCAACGATCTGTTGCTGGAGAACGTGAGCGATGAGGAGGCGCATAACGCCGTCCTGGGCCAGGTGACCACCTGGGAGCGCCGCTTCCTGCCTGATCTGCTCGAACGTGCCCAGCGTGCGAACCGGCCCGGCAAGGCGTCGCCCATCAAGCTGGCCATCACCGAATGGGGACCGCTGGGTGGGCACCCGAACCGGCTCAACGTCGAGAACTTCGGGGCAGTAGTATACGCCGGCGTATTCCTCAACATGGTGCTGCGCAACGCCGACCGCATCCCGATTGCGCTGCCCAACGGGTTCATGCACGGCGGCTGCATTCGCAAGGCCTACGGGGTGGTTTACTACGATCCGCAGTTCTTCGCCATGCAGCAATATGGGCCTTTCATCGGCACGAAGCCACTGGCCTGTGAGTTGACCGGGCCGGGCTACGATGTGCCGCATCCTTGCGATCTGGGGGCCAAAGACTCCGATATCCCGTTCGTAGATGCCGTAGTTTGCCAGTCGGATCACTCCCCGGGGCTGCTCGTAGCGGCCGCAAACAAACACCTGACGCGGACAATGGAGCTGGTCATTCAGATACCTGGCTACAACGTCTCGGCAGGTGCCCACGCGGCGGTACTCGCTTATCCGGAAATAACGGCGATGACCAACCCAGTGCAGCCGGATCTTTTCCAGTTGGGACACATCGAGATAACGCCTGTCGGGGACATGATAACCATACAACTGCCGCCCTTCTCGGCTGCCTGGATCACCTTATGAAACTTCGCTCTACACAGCGGGTAGGCGTCGTAATCCTTACCCTAATGATGGGCATGCTGCTGCCGGCGTGCGGCCAGGAGGCGCCGACAGCGACCACGGCGCCTGCGGCCACCGCCACCACGGCCATGGCTGCCACGGCAACTGCGCCACCAGCCGCGACGGACACGCTACCGCCTGCCACTTCCACCACCGTACCGGAGCCAACGGCCACCATTTCGCCCGAGCTGGCGTCAAAGATCTTTGACGCCCAGGGCTCGACGACGGTGCACGACCCCTCCATGGCAAAAGACGGAGAGACTTACTACGTCTTCATGACCGGGCCGGGAATTCCCATTCATTGCTCCAAAGATCTGCGCGTGTGGGAGGATTGCGGCAACGTCTTTCAGGTGTTACCCGATTGGCTCACAGCGGCGGTTCCAGGAGTGAAGGATCCCTGGGCGCCGGATATCAATTTCCACGACGGCAAATACTACCTCTACTATGCCGGGTCTACCTTCGGCTCGAACCATTCGGCGATCGGGCTGGCAACAAATGCGACCCTGGACGAGAGCAGCCCGAATTACAAGTGGGTGGATCAGGGGCTGGTCATCGCTTCCGATACGCCGGATAACTACAACGCCATCGACCCCAACCTGAGCTACGATCAGGCTGGCCAGCCCTGGCTAAGTTTTGGCAGCTTCTGGTCTGGTATCAAGCTCGTCAAGCTGGATCCATCCACCTATAAGCCGGCAAAAGGAGCCGAACTTGTCTCGCTCGCGGATTACCCGCTGTCCAGCGCCGATGCCATTGAAGCGCCCTTCATCACCCACCGCGGCGACTTCTACTACCTGTTCGTTTCGCGCGATTTCTGCTGCAAAGGCGTAGATAGCACCTACAATATTAGGGTGGGGCGTGCGAAGGAGATCAGCGGGCCCTATGTGGATCAGGACGGCAAGCCGATGCTCGGCGGAGGAGGGACGCTCGTCTACGACGGATCAGCGCGCTGGCACGGGCCAGGCGGGCAGTCGATCTTCGTGGAAGGGGATACCTACTACCTGGTTTATCACTCCTACGACGCGGATTACAATGGCACCCCCACGCTGCGCATCGAGAAGCTTAGCTGGGACCAGGCCAACTGGCCTGTAGCACCCAGCGCCTTAGCGGGAGAATAGTGCGCACGCGTATAGGCTTTCTTAGCTACGGCCGATCTGTAAATCAACACTCGTAGTTCTGGAGAGAGAACAATGCCTGATACCACATTACAGGTTCGTACGGATCGCCCGATAGGCCGGATTTCGCCGCGCCTGTACGGCCATTTTGCCGAGCACCTGGGCCGTTGTTGCTATGAGGGGCTCTGCATTGACCTCGACCGTAACGACATCCCGCAGCAGAACGGCTTCCGCACCGACGTGCTCGAAGCGCTGCGCGGTCTCCCGGTGCCGCTGTTGCGCTGGCCCGGTGGCTGCTACGCCGATCACTACCACTGGCGCGACGGCATCGGACCGCGCGCCGATCGCCCCCGCCGGTTGGGAATGTCCTGTGATCTGCAGGTCGAAGACGACAACAGCCTGGGCACACATGAATTCCTGTGGCTCTGTGCAGCCCTTGGCGCTGAGCCGTATCTGGCCGGCAATATGGCGACCGGCACACCCCAGGAACTGTGCGATTGGCTCGAATACTGTAACAGCGCCGCCGATACCACGCTGACACGCCTGCGCACGGCCAATGGCGCCCCTGCGCCGTTCCGGGTGCCGCTCTGGGGAGTGGGCAACGAAAACTGGGGCTGCGGCGGCAACTATGACGCGATAACCTACACCCACGAATATCGCCGCTATGCCACGATGCTCCGGCATATTGACCCGACTGCCGAACTGGTCGCCTGCGGGTACGAAGATGACTGGAACGCGACGCTGCTCGATACGCTGGGCCCGCATCTTTATCTGGTCGACCACCTCTCGATCCATCGCTACTGGATTCACGGCGGGCCGGAGACGGGGTTCACCGAAGAGGCCTATTATACCCTGCTGGCCGAGGCCGAGGGAACCGAGGCGTTCGTCCAGCGCACCGCAGAAATTATCGCCAACGCCACCGGCGGCAAACGCCGCATTGGGATCGCGCTGGACGAGTGGGGCGTGTGGCACCCGGAGGCCCGGGATTGGGGACCGGACGCGAACCCGCGCACACCGCAAACGTATGAGCAAGCGGGCACGCTGCGCGACGCGCTGGCGGCCGGGATCGCCCTGGAAGGGTTTCATCGCCAATGCCAGGTGCTGACGCTCGCGAATCTGGCCCAGATTGTTAACGTCCTGCACGCGCCGGTGATGACGGAGGGGGCGAGCATGTGGCTGACGCCCACGTACCATGCGCTGCAACTGCACGCCCCGCACATCGAGGCAACCGCGCTACCTGTCGAGGTCGTGCACGGCGCGACACTGCCCGGCGGGTCGAGCGCGGTCAGTGCGACCGCATCGCTGACGGCACAGCGCCTGGCGCTCACAGTGATTAACCGACATATCGCCGCACCGGCTAGCGTACGCATCGTCTGTCCCGCCGGATTCACGCAGGGGACCGGCCGCCTGTTGGCGGCGACAAGTCCCCAAGCAACCAACAGTGCCATGGATCCACAGCGCGTGGCACCAGTCCCCTTCGCCGTTGCGCCGGACGGGGCGGGCGGCTGGCGTGCCGAGTTGCCTGCCCACGCCCTCGCGACCATCGTGTTTCAGCGGGGCTAACCAGATGCGTGCTCTGATCTCGCCCGCGTGCGGCAAGGGCGGCCGTGCACGAGGCCAGCGCAGGGCCAAGCAGGGCGGTGCTTGCTCGGAGTGTGGCACTTAATGTGGGAGGCAGGCTTCCTGCTGAGCGATCAGGCTGGGAAGGTCGCCCTGGAGCCGATGTGGGTGTTGGAGCGCCCGGATGACGGGCTGGAAGCTAGGCGGAACGGCGCCGGGTGAGACCGCCCGCAAAGGCAAAGCGCAACGCACAGGCCGAATATAACCGCCCCTAGCTGGGCGGGGATGCGGAGGACGATCTCTATGAAATATGCTATCGGCGTCGATTTCGGGACCGAGTCAGGCCGCGCCGTCCTGGTGGAGGTGGCGACCGGCCGCGAGGTGGCCACCCGGGTCCATACCTATGCCCATGGCGTGATCGACGAACGGCTACCCGACTCGGATATCGGGCTCGAGCCCGATTGGGCGTTGCAAGATCCCAATGATTACCTCGAAGTGTTCAAACAAACGATCCCGGCCGTGCTAGCGGAGAGCGGGGTGAATCCCGACGACGTGATCGGCATCGGCATCGACTTCACCGCTTGCACCATGCTGCCTACCACGGCCGAGGGTACGCCGCTCTGTTTCTTGCCGGAGTGGCGCGCCTATCCGCACGCCTGGGTCAAGCTCTGGAAGCACCACGCGGCGCAGCCGGAGGCGGACCGCATTAACGAAGTCGCCGGCCAGCGGGGGGAGCCGTGGCTGAAGCTCTACGGCGGCAAGATCTCCTCGGAGTGGTTCTACGCCAAAGCGCTCCAGATTCTCAACGAAGCCCCGGAGGTCTATCGCACGGCGGATCGGCTGATCGAGGCCGCCGACTGGGTGGTCTGGCAACTCACCGGGCGCGAGACCCGCAACGCCTGTACCGCCGGCTACAAAGCCATCTGGCAGCAAGATGAGGGCTTTCCCTCCCGCGACTACTTTGCCGCCCTGCATCCGGACATGGCCGACATCGTGGATACCAAAATGCGCCGCGAGATCGCGCCGCTGGGCAGCAAGGCCGGCGAGTTGACCTCGCAAGCGGCCGCCTGGACGGGACTGCGCGCCGGCACGGCCGTGGCCGTCGCCAATGTGGACGCCCACGTCACCGTGCCAGTCACCGGCAGCGCCGCCCCGGGCACAATGGTCCTGATCATGGGCACCAGCACCTGCCACGTCATGATCGGCGAGACGCGCGCTGAGGTGCCTGGCATGTGCGGTGTGGTCGAGGGGGGCGTGGTGCCCGGCCTGTTTGGCTACGAGGCGGGCCAAAGCGCGGTGGGCGATATCTTCGCCTGGTTCGTAGAGAATGGGGTGCCGCCCGAGTACCACGAGGCCGCCCGGCAGCGGGGTGTTGGCCTGCATACCTTGCTGGAGGAGGAAGCCGCCCGGCTCAAGCCCGGCCAGAGCGGGCTGCTGGCCCTCGACTGGTGGAACGGCAACCGCTCCACCCTGGTCGACGTCGAACTGAGTGGGCTGCTGCTGGGGATGACCCTGGCCACCAGGGCACCCGAGATCTACCGGGCGTTGATCGAGGCCACCGCCTTCGGCACCCGGACCATCATCGAGACGCTGGAAGCCAGCGGGGTGCCGATGCGGGCCCTAGTGGCGGCCGGTGGCCTGCCGGAGCGCAACAAGTTCCTCATGCAAGTCTACGCCGATGTGACCCACCGCGAGATCGGCGTGGTGCGCAGCAGCCAGGCCCCGGCCGTCGGATCGGCCATGCATGCCACGGTGGCGGCGGGAGTGGCGGCCGGCGGCTACCCGGATATCGCCACAGCCGCCGAACACATGGGGGGCCTGCGCGAGGAGGTGTTCCGGCCCATTGCCGCGAACGTCCGCGTCTATGACCGGCTGTACGCCGAGTATCAGACGCTGTACGATTACTTTGGGCGGGGGGGCAATGACGTGATGAAGCGGCTGCGGGCCCTGCGGCGGGAGGCTCTGGCCCCGCAGGAGCGCGCGCTGGAAGAGAGCTTGCAAAGCCGGGCCCTGCCCGATGCCACCGAACAACAGGCGCTGGCCCAGTAGGAGGAATAGCCCGTGCTCGAACAACTCAAGGAAGAACTCTACCGCCTGCACCTGGAACTGCCCCGCCATAACCTGGTGGTCTGGACGGGTGGCAACGTCAGCGCGCGTGACCCGGCCACCGGGCTGGTCGTGATCAAGCCGTCGGGCGTGCGGTATGAAGACCTCCAGCCCGAGCAGATGGTGGTTTTGGATCTGGACGGCAAGCAGATAGAGGGCGCGCTCAAGCCGTCCTCGGACACGGCCAGCCACCTGTACATTTATCGCCACCGGCCCGATGTCGGCGGGGTGGTGCACACCCACTCCCGCTATGCCACCGCGTTCGCCGCCGTGGGCCGCCCCATCCCGGTGGTGCTCACCGCCATGGCCGACGAATTCGGCGGGCCGATCCCCTGTGCCGGCTTTACGCTCATCGGCGACGAGTCGATCGGCAAGCTGGTGGTCGAGGGAATCGGCAACTCCCCCGCCGTGTTACTGAAGAATCATGGCGTGTTCACCATCGGCAAAACCGCCGAAGCGGCGGTCAAGGCGGCGGTGATGACGGAGGATGTCGCGGCGTCGGTCTGGATGGCCCTCCAACTGGGCACGCCCGATGAGATCCCCCCGGAGGCCGTGGAAAAGCTCCATTATCGCTACACCCACGTCTACGGGCAATGATTTCGCAGGCAGGAGGCTTTTTGCGATGATCGATCTGCAACAATACGAGGTTTGGTTCGTGACCGGCAGCCAGCATCTCTACGGGCCGGAAACGCTGGAGCAAGTGGCGGTTCACTCCCGCGAGATCGCTCAGGTCCTGGGCCAAGCCGCCGCTATTCCGGTCAACGTCGTCTATAAGCCGGTTCTGACCGGGCCGGATGCCATCCGCGACCTGTGCCTGGAGGCCAACGCCACCCGCAACTGCGTCGGGCTGATCACCTGGATGCATACCTTCTCGCCAGCCAAGATGTGGATTGCCGGCCTGACCGCGCTGCAAAAACCGCTGGCCCATCTGCACACCCAGTACAACCGCGAGATTCCCTGGGCCGATATCGACATGGATTTTATGAACCTGAACCAGTCGGCCCATGGCGATCGCGAGTTCGGGTTTATCGGCAGCCGGCTGCGGCTGAATCGTAAAGTGATCGTCGGCTACTGGCAGGACGCAGACGTGCAGGCGAGCCTGGGCGCCTGGGCCCGCGCGGCCTGCGCCTGGGCCGATTGGCAGGGCGCCCGGGTCGCGCGCTTCGGCGACAATATGCGCGAGGTGGCCGTCACCGAGGGCGATAAGGTGGAGGCCCAGCGGCGCCTCGGCTACTCGGTGAACGGCTACGGGGTGGGCGATCTCGTCGCGTATGTAAACCAGGTGGCGGACGACGAGATCAATGACCTGGTGGCGGAGTACGAGCAGCGTTATGACGTGACGCCGGAACTGCGCCCTGGCGGCAGCCGGCACGAGCGGCTCCGTGCCGGGGCGCGGCTCGAAGCGGGCGTACGGCATTTCCTGGAAGCCGGTAACTTCAAGGCCTGGACGACCACCTTTGAAGATCTGCACGGCATCGACCAACTGCCCGGCCTGGCCGCGCAGCGCTTGATGGCGGATGGGTACGGCTATGGCGGAGAGGGGGACTGGAAGACGGCGGCGCTGGTGCGGGCGATGATGGTGATGAGCGCCGGGTTGGAGGGTGGTACCTCCTTCATGGAGGACTACACCTATCACTTTAGCGACGGGGGCGGGAAGATCCTAGGCTCGCACATGCTGGAAGTGTCGGAGCAGATCGCCGCCGAGAAGCCCCGGCTGGAGGTGCATCCGCTCTCCATCGGTGGGAAGGCCGACCCGGCGCGGCTGGTGTTCAACGCGCGCACCGGTCGGGCGGTGGCCGCCTCCATCGTCGACATGGGCAACCGGTTCCGTATGGTGGTCAATGTCGTGGACGCGGTGCCGACGGAGGCGCCGCTACCCAAGCTGCCGGTGGCCCGGGCGCTCTGGCAGCCGCAGCCCGATTTCAAAACGGCGACCACGGCCTGGATCCTGGCGGGCGGGGCGCATCACACCGGGTTCAGCTACGCGCTCACCGCCGAGCACCTGGAAGATTTCGCCGCAATGGCCGGCATCGAGTGCTTGCTCATCGACCAGGACACCACATTGCGCGCCTTCAAGAACGAGTTGCACTGGAATGACCTATATTATGCCCTGGCCAAAGGATTGTAGCTACGCATGGATGACACACGGATCACCACGGCCTTGCGCGGGGCCGGCGATACGCGCAAAGTCGTGATCGGCCCCGGCGCGCTCGCCGCCGTCGACGCGACATTCGCGGAGTGCTTCGCGGACCAGCCGGCGGTCGTCATCGCCGATGACAATACGTTTGCCGTCGCCGGGCGGGCTGTCGACGCACGGTTGCGGGCGGCGGGGCGGCGAGTGGTAGCGCCCATCGTCTTCCCCGGCACGCCACCACTTTATGCGGACTTCGCCAACGTGCTCGCCCTGGAAGACCAGCTCCGCGCGCTGGAGGCCATCCCGGTCGTCGTCGGCTCGGGGACGTTGAACGACCTCACTAAGCTCGCGGCACATCGGGTGGGGCGGCCGTATATGTGCGTCGGCACGGCAGCCTCGATGGACGGGTACACGGCGTTCGGCGCGGCGATTACCAAAGGGGGTTTCAAGCAGACGATGGCCTGCCCGGCGCCGCGGGCCTTGCTGGCCGATCTGGACGTGCTCATCCAGGGGCCCCGGCAAATGAACGCCACGGGCTACGGCGATCTGCTGGGCAAGGTCACGGCGGGGGCCGATTGGATCCTCGCCGACGCCCTGGACATTGAGCCAATTGATGCGCGGGCCTGGCCCTTAGTGCAAGACTCGTTGCGCGCTTGGACCGCGCACCCCGACAAGCTGCGCGCCGGCGATCCTCCGACGATCGCCGCGCTCTTCGAGGGGCTGATTCTGAGCGGGGTGGCAATGCAGATCAGCGCGTCCTCGCGGCCGGCCTCGGGCAGCGAACACCGGTTCAGCCACCTGTGGGAGATGCAGGCGCTGGGCTATAGCCATCCGGCGGTGCCGCACGGCTTCAAGGTTGGGGTGGGCACGATCGCCGCGGCGGCGCTGTACGAGCGGCTGCTGGCCCGCGACCTGACCCACCTCGATATTGACCCACTCTGTAGCGCCTGGCCATCGCGCGCGGAGGTCGAAGTGATGGTGCGGCGGAGTCACGACATCCCCCAACTAGCCGAGAACGCGGTGGAGGAGACCCTGGCCAAGTACATCACACCCGATCAGCTCCGCGCGCGACTGCGGCTGATCCAGGCGCGCTGGCCGGGGATCCGCGAACGGCTGCGCGCCCAGCTGCTGCCCGCAAGCCGGCTGCGCGATCTGCTGGCGGCGGCCGGCTGCCCCACCGACCCGGCCGCTATCGGGATCGATCTGGCCCGGCTGCGGGCCAGCTACGCCCTCGCCCGGACGATCCGCAGTCGCTACACAGTGCTGGACCTGGTGTACGAGACAGGGCTACTAGCTGAGTTGGTCGAGGAGCTTTTCGCTCCGGGCGGCTTTTGGACATCAGGTCCCGCGGCGACGGATCAGCAGGTGGGAGCTGTCCCATCAACGGCGCGGCAGGAGGAGAAGGAAAGCTGAACGGGTATGTGATCAAGCTGACAAACCATCTGCGGACCTACTTCTTCGGTGGGCAGCTCATTCCCGAGCGGCTCCCGCAGCCGAATCTACCGGAGGGCGGGGTGGCGGAGATCTGGGAGGTCCGCAACGATCGTGCGACAACTGGCCGCCTGACCAACCACGCGCTTGGAGGGCGCACCCTGCATGACCTGGTCACTGGTGATCCCGAGGCCCTGGTTGGCGGGGGCTGGCGCGACCCGCAGTTCCCGCTGCGCGTGAAATTCCTGGACGCCTCCTGGCGGCGCGCCGCGGGGTGCGCATCGCCTCCAGGGAGCAGGTCCAACTGATCGCCTGTTACGTCCCCGACCCGGAGCAGGGTAGCATGCCGCTGATACGCGCCGCCGGGTATATCGACCAGGAGATCCGCATCCGGGCCGAAGTAGACATCTAGCCGGAGCCGCAGAAGGGACACAGGGATATGCACATCTTGGTCACAGGGGGCGCGGGCTACCTGGGTAGCGTAGTCACCGAAGAACTACTGAACGCGGGCCAGGACGTGATTATCTTTGATAATCTGGCGCACGGGCACCGGGCGGCGGTGCATCCCGCCGCCACGTTTGTCCACGGTGATCTAGGCGACAGGGCAGCGCTCGAGCGAACCTTCACGACCTATCGGGGCATCAAGGCGGTGATACACCTGGCCATGCATACATCGGCCAGCGAGTCGTGGCAACGGCCGGAGCGGTACCTGCACGAGAACCTCGCAAACGGCGTCAATCTGATGGCTACCGCTGTGCGGCACGATATTGGGCGTTTCATCCTGGCCTCCAGCGCGGATGTGTGCGGAGGACCGGGACCCGTCCCGATTATCGAGCAGGCGCCCAGCTACCCCGTCTCGCCCTATAGCGAGTCACTGTATCTACTCGAGCGGGCCCTCAGTTGGTACGAGCGTTGTGCCGGGCTGCGCTATGCCGTGTTGCGTTGCTTCAATGTCGCCGGGGCCACGGAACGGTGTGGCGAGCACCATGTACCGGAGACCCATCTCATCCCCGGGCTACTGAACGTCGCGCTCGGCTGGCGCTCGCACGTCACCCTCTTCGGTGACGATTACCCCACGCCGGATGGCACCACCGTCCGCGATTACGTCCATGTGAGGGACGTGGCCCGCGCGATGATAGGGGTCTTGGCGGCGCTGGAGCAACGCAGCCGGATTTACAACGTGGGTGCGGGGCAGGGCAGCAGTACCATGGAGGTGATCATGGTAGCGCGCCGGGTCACGGGCCATGCCCTGCCCTGCGTGGTAGAGCCGCGCCGGCCTTATGAGCCCATCGTGCAGATCGCCGCGACCCAACAGATTCGGGCGGAGCTCGGGTGGGAACCGCGCTACTCCGACCTAGAGGGGATTATCGAGAGCGCCTGGGCGTGGCAGCGGCGCCATCCGTACGGCTATGATAGCGATTGACAACGCCAGCACAGGCGGCGGGCGTACCGTGTCGACCGGGGAGGGGTTTGATATATGCAGGTACTGATGACTGGAGCGACAGGCACCCTCGGGGACAGCCCTAGCGCCCGCGCTTGCGATCGTCAGCAGCATGAAGGCTATCGTGTCAGCAGCACAATAGGCGTGTATGGCGACCGCCGCCGGCCCACCAGCTCTGACGAGGTCGTTGCCGTGCGCGAGGATCTGCCTCTGCGGTCAGCAGACATCTACGGTTTTAGCAAGGTGGTCGGTGAAGAGAAGGGCCGTTTCTATCGACGTAAGCAGGGGATTCTAAGTGTCGCCCTCCGCTATGGGATGTTCGTGCCGCAACCCTTCTTTCGCTACGGCGGCCGTTGCTTGCGCCGTGGATGCAGGACATGTGGTCCAGGCCGTCCTCGCGGCTATCCGCAAGCTGATTAATGGAGCCCGTGGCGGCACGGCGCGGTTTCACACCCCCCGACAACTTTGGTGAGTGGTTAGAAGCGCTGCGTCCAGGCGAACGGGCCGAGAAGACGCCGCCCTGACCCTAGTAGCGTCAATGGAGAAGGCAGGACAGACCGGGTAAACAGATGGAGATGCGATCGCTAGGAACGACAGGACTGCGGGTGTCAGGCATCGGCCTGGGCCTCGCTGCGCTTGGCCGGCCCGGTTACGTGAACCTGGGTCACGCCGCTGACCTGAAGGGAAACTACGCGGTGGCGGCGATGGAAGCGCAGACGCACGCGGTGCTCGACGCGGCCTGGGAGGCGGGCGTGCGCTACTACGATGTCGCCCGCTCCTACGGGCGCGCGGAGCCGTTCCTTGCCTCTTGGCTCGCCGCGCGGGGCATCCCGCCCGCCGAGGTAGTTATCGGCTCCAAGTGGGGCTACATTTACACTGCCGATTGGCGCCCCGATGCCCCAGTCCACGAAATCAAGGACCACACGCTACCCAACCTCCAGCGCCAGTGGCAGGAAAGTCAAGAGTGGCTCACATCCTATCTGCGGCTGTACCAGATTCATTCGGCGACGTTCGAGAGTGGGGTGCTCGACAACATAGCCGTGCTGACCGAGCTGATGCGCCAGAAGGAGGGCGGCATCGTCGTCGGCCTCTCCCTGAGCGGACCTAACCAGCCGGCTGTGCTTGAACGCGCAGCCGCGATCGAGGTCGACGGTGTGCGTCTCTTTGACGTGGTACAGGCAACCTGGAATCTGCTGGAGCCATCTGTCGGCCCCATGCTACAGAGCGCGCGGACCCGTGGAATGGGCGTCCTGGTTAAGGAGGCGCTGGCGAACGGCCGCTTGACCACCCGCAACACGGACCCGGCTTGCGCCGCTAAGCGGCAGGTGCTCGAGCAGCAGGCGGCCCGGCTGGCAACCACACTGGATGCCCTGGCGCTGGCCGCGGTGCTAGCCCAGCCCTGGGTCGATGTGGTGCTGAGCGGGGCAACCACGGTCGATCAACTCCAGTCTAACCTGCGCGCGTTGGGAGTGTCCTGGGATGCGGAGGCGGCCAGCGCGCTCGCGCAACTCGTCGAAGAACCGACGCGCTACTGGCAGATCCGCCGCAGTCTGCCCTGGAACTGAACTGTGAGTCTTGCCGCTCACAATCTAGAGAGGTGATCCGCAACAATGGAAACCGTCAAGCCATACGCCCCTACCGCGCGGGATTACCCGGTCAAGCCGGTGCCGTTTACTGCCGTCCAGTGTGACGACGTCTTCTGGGCGCCTCGCATCGAAATCAATCGCGCGGTTACAATTCCGTTCGCCTTCCAAAAGTGCGAGGAGACCGGGCGCGTCGATAACTTTCGGCGTGCCGCCGCGGTACTGCGGGGCGATGCCCTGGTCGATAGAACGCCGCCCGGTTTCCCGTTCGACGACACGGATGTTTATAAGGTCATTGAAGGAGCCGCTTACGCCTTACGCGTCCACTCTGATCCCAGCCTGGAGGCGTATGTTGATGGGCTGGTCGCTGTGATTGCGGCGGCACAAGAGGCGGATGGCTATCTGTACCCGGCGCGCACTATTGATCCACAGCACCCCCATCCCTGGGCCGGGAGCCAACGCTGGGAGTTGGAACGGGCCCACAGCCACGAGCTGTACAACCTGGGGCACCTTTACGAGGCCGCAGTCGCCTATGCGCAGGCCACCGGGAAGCGCGGCCTCCTCGATATTGCTCGCCGGACCGCCGACTTGCTCACCCGTACGTTTGGCCCCGATAAGCAAGCGATCTGGCCCGGCCACCAGATCACCGAACTGGCGCTCGTTAAGCTCTACCGCGCCACCGGCGACGCACGCTATCGCGAACTGGCGAAGTTCCTGCTTGACGCGCGCGGCCCGGACGGCGCCGAGGGCGGCGGCAACCCGTATAACCAGTCACATATGCGCGTGGTGGACCAGACGGCGGCCGTTGGCCATGCCGTGCGGGCCACGTACATGTACGCCGGGATGGCCGATGTCGCCGCTGTGCTGGGTGAGCCGCGCTACATCCGCGCCCTCGCCGGCATCTGGCAGGATGTGGTCAGCAAGAAGCTGTACATCACAGGCGGTATTGGCGCGACAGCCGAAGGCGAGGCGTTTGGCCCTCCCTATGACCTGCCCAACCTGACCGCCTATAGTGAGACCTGCGCGGCGATCGGCAACGTCTTCTGGAACCAGCGGCTCTTCCTGCTCCATGGGGACGCGCGCTACATTGACGTGCTGGAGCGGACGCTCTACAACGCCCTGCTCGCCGGAATATCACTCGACGGCATGGCCTTCTTCTATGACAATCCTCTGGAGTCCGACAGCCAGCACCAGCGCCAGCCCTGGTTCGGCTGTGCCTGCTGCCCCGGCAATATCGCCCGCTTCTTGCCCTCGTTACCGGGCTACGTCTACGCACAGCAGGACGACATCATTTATGTCAACCTGTTTGTGGCCGGCAGCGCGGTGCTTTCGCTGGGTGATGAGCGCGTGGCCCGGCTGGATCAGGAGACGAACTATCCATGGGATGGGGTGGTCCGGCTGCGCGTCGGTGTTGACACACCAGACACATTCACGATCAAATTACGCATTCCCGGCTGGGCGCGGAACGAGGCGGTGCCCAGTGACCTTTATCGATTCCTGGACAGCGCCGAGGAGCCGGCGACACTCACAGTCAACGGCCAGGCTGTCGACCTGGAGCTTGAGCGCGGTTACGCCAGCCTGACGCGCGAGTGGCAGGCCGGAGATGTAGTGGACCTGCGCTTGCCGATGCCGGTCCGCCGCGTCGTAGCGCAGGAGCAGGTAAAGGCCGCCCGGGGCAAGGTGGCGCTGCAGCGCGGCCCGCTCGTCTACTGTGCCGAGTGGCCCGACAACCTTGGCGGATCGGTACGCAACCTCCTGCTTCCCGACGATACGCCCTTGACCGCCCAGTTTACGCCCGCCCTGTTGGCCGGCGTGACGGCGATCAAGGGCCGTGCCCTTAGCCGGGCCCAGGACGAAGGCGGCGCCGCGCTTGAAACTGAGCATGATTTCACGGCGATCCCCTATTACGCTTGGGCCAATCGAGGTCCCGGCGAGATGGCCGTCTGGATCGCCCGCACGCGGTCATAGTACGGGCAAGGACCCTCGTTCCTATTTCGCGGGGAGGTAAGTCCTATGGATGGATGGCACGAAGGTGTGATAGAGGCGAATGGCTTGCAACTGCACTATATCCGGACGGGCCGCGGTGACCAGCCTGCCCTGCTGTTGCTGCATGGCCTGACCGACAATGGGCGGTACTGGTCGCGCACAGCCGCTGCGCTTCAGGATCGGTTCGATGTCATCATGCTGGATCAGCGCGGACATGGGCAATCGGCCCGGCCCAGCGGAGGCTATAGTGCAGAAAACATGGCCGACGATGCCGCCGGAGTCGTCCACGCCCTACGCCTCGCCTCGGTAACAGTGCTGGGTCACTCAATGGGCGGATCGGTCGCGATCGCCCTGGCGGTGGCCTATCGCGATCTGGTTACCCGGCTCCTCCTGCTCGATCCGGCGCTGCGCCTTTCCGCCGACGAGGAGGACTCCGGGGAGCAGCGCCGACAGCGGATGGACGGGTGGCGCCGCGATACACTCGCCAACCAGCAACTCTCACTGACGGAGCTTGAACGTCGCTGCATTGCGCAGCATCCCGCGTGGTCAAGCGAAGACTGCCACTATTGGGCAGAATCCAATCTCCAGGTTTATCCGGATGCCATTCCTCTGTTTCAGGTGCAACATGCCTGGCAGGATCTGATCCTGCGGATCAGCTGCCCGGTGCTGCTGATTTATGGAGATAGGGACCTTGGGAGCATCGTGGATGATGATCTAGCGGCCGAGGTCGCACGCCTGGCCCCAAACGTCACAGCGGTGCACATCGCGGGTGCGGGGCATTCGGCGCACCGCGAGCAATTTGACCTCTATATCGCCGCCGTGCGCGCGTTTCTCAACTGAATCCCAGTCAGGGCTCACCACCTGCAAATAGAGAGAGAAAGGAAACCTCAAGTTATGGAAACGGCCAAAATCGTCGCGGATCCCACATTCCGGATCGGGGTGGTCGATCCTCGGTTGTTCGGCTCCTTCATCGAACACCTCGGCCGCGCCGTCTACGGCGGCATCTACGAGCCCGGCCATCCCACTGCCGACGAGATGGGCTTTCGGCATGACGTCCTCGATCTAGTACGTGAATTAGGGGTTACGATCGTCCGTTACCCGGGCGGGAACTTCGTCTCCGGCTATAACTGGCTCGATGGCGTCGGGCCGCGCGCCAAGCGGCCCAAGCGACTCGACCTCGCCTGGAAGACCCTAGAGCCGAACGAGGTGGGCACCGACGAGTTTTGCGCGTGGGCGGACCGGGCCGGCGTGGAGGTCAACATGGCGGTCAATCTGGGCACCGGCGGCATCGACGAGGCGCGCAGCCTCGTTGAATATTGCAACCATGCGGGCGGCAGCCTCTACAGCGATATGCGTATCGCGAACGGCTACGCGGAGCCGCATCGCATCAAAACCTGGTGCCTGGGTAACGAGATGGATGGCCCCTGGCAGTTGGGACATAAGACGGCCGACGAATACGGCCGGCTCGCGGCGGAAACGGCCATCGCCATGAAATGGGTTGATCCGACGATCGAGCTCGTTGCGTGCGGGAGCTCGAACGCGGCCATGCCCACCTTTGGCGCGTGGGAGGCGACCGTCCTCGATCATGTCTACGAATACGTCGACTACCTCTCGCTGCATCAGTATTACTACAAGGTGGGCGACGACCTAGGCACGTTCCTGGCCCAGACCATGGAGATGGACGACTTCATCCGCTCGGTCGTCGCGACATGCGATTACGTCCGCGCCAAAAAACGGCTCAAGAAGCAACTCTACCTTTCCTTCGATGAGTGGAATGTCTGGTATCAAAACCCGATCGACCGGCAGATTATGCGGGAGCAGCCGTGGCAGGTGGCGCCGCCGCTGTTCGAGGCGCCCTACACCCACGAGGACGCCCTCGTGGTGGGGCTGATGCTCATCACGCTGCTGCGCCATGCCGACCGCGTGAAGATCGGCTGCCTCGCGCAACTCGTGAACACGATCGCTCCGATCACTACCGTGACGGGTGGATCGGTGTGGAAGCAGACGACGTACTACCCCTTCCTGCATGCCGCCTGCTATGGCCGCGGCACCGTGCTGGATCTGCAGGTCACCTCCCCGGTGTATGCCAACAAGACCTATGACGACGTCCCACTGCTCGACGCGGTAGCCGTCTTGAACGAGGAGCGCGAGGAGTTAACGGTCTTCGCCGTCAATCGCGGCCTGGAGAGATTATTGCCGCTGGAGGGGGACATGCGCGGAGTTGCGGGCTATCGCGTGGTCGAGCACCTGATCCTTGAACATCCGGAATCATCGGCACGGAATACAGCCGAGCGTCCCAGTGAGGTCGTGCCGCATAGCAAAGGAGATGCTCATCTTGAGGACGGACGGCTGAGGGCTACCTTGCCGCGATTGTCATGGAACGTGATCCGTTTGGCCAAGTCCGCGGCTCGCCCTTAGCCTCTGGCTGAGACCCAAACCCGCAGCATTCCCGAGGCAGGTTCCGCTCGCCCTAGGCTTGGTCGTAGACAAAGGTGGGGCAATAGCGAATCTGCCTGGTTTGGCGGGGCTGTTGGCGCTTCGTTCAGGACTCTGCCGTGTGCTACACCGGCGCTATTTCTCTAGCCCGAAGCCCTGTCCCATGCTGAGCTCCTGCCCCAGACCTGGTTCCGGCGTTTCACCATCCGGCGCTGCAGCACGCGATGAAGGGATCGACGTGCCATCGATCAAGGTCTGAGGATCCCTTTGCTCTTCTGCCCGCACCCGGTCCTGTTGATCAAGAGGCAGTTCCTCAGGAGCGTAGATACGTTCCTCTTCGTCCATCTTCTGGAATACCGATTCGTCACTCATGGTTTCTCCTCCAGATTCTCTCTAAGAGCGAGATGACCGGGGCAGTGCAGGTGGTACCTCCTGTCCTTCAGCGGCATCCTGCTCTGTCGCTAACTCAGCAGGATAGCAAAAGGCATGCCCAGGACTCATGGGATCCAGACCATTTCAAACGGGGTGCGTGCCAGGATTTAGGCACACAAGGACGAGGAAATGGGATACCTTCCAGGCGCTTACATCCCGGCCTATGGGCGAAATCCTGGAGGGTATCCCATGACCAGTCTGTACTGTGCGGTTTTGTCATCCCCTGCTGCAACGTCACGCAGCCCCCGTCTATATTCGTGAATGATGCGGCCCAATGGAATGGGGAAACGCTGTTCGATCCCTTGGTGCGGCCGGGCCCGGTTGTAATGCTCGATGTATGCCTTCATTACTCGCCAGCAGTGCGCTTCATTCTGGGCTCATCTTGTAGTGCCCAGCTCAGCTGACGCGCTTGCTGCGTTACCCATTCGCAAGTCGGGGGCGCCGTGCAACCAGCGCAATGAACCCGTTGCCTAAAGAACGTGGGCGGGCTGTGGCTTCGGCAGAAGACCCTACGCGAGTGGCAGCGCGGGCCAATCCTACAGCTGGCTGGCCCTGGAAGCGTTCGCCGTGGAGACCCCGCCGCGCCCACGTTCCGCAACCCGGACGACATGCCGGCGGCGATCCGCGCATACTGCCGGCGTAGTGGGCAACCGGAGCCGGAGAGCGTGGGCGAGATCGTGCGCTGCTGCCTAGAAAGCCGGGCGCTGCGCTATCGTTGGGTCTTGTCCGCGCTGGAGGAGCTGATCAGGCACAAGCGCGAATAGAGAGGCGCGCTGGGGACAACTGGCCTGCAGGTGTCACGGAGCGGCATATAGAGGTCCTGAACGCAGTTCCAGCCGCGCAGCGACGGCACGAGTTGCGCTTGGCTGACACCCGTCGTATAGTGGTCGCAGCCCGTCACGAACGCGGCGCCATCGTTAGTGCAGTCCTCGGGGATCGCCATCTAGGCCACCCGGATTCCCTTGGTGACCTGCAGCACCCCTTGTGATTCCGGAGTCCTCGGACTCCGGTTATATCGAGGTGCGGTAGAACGCCGGAGCCAGCGAGCGACGGATCGGGATCGGACGGCGTTATAACCGAGGGTCACGTCAACAGCGGGAGGGTCGGATGACAGGCAGGCTGGTCGGAAAAGTCGCCGTGGTGACGGGCGCATCGTCCGGGATCGGTTACGCCACGACGCGGGCCCTGGCGGCGGAGGGCGCCCGCGTGGCGGCCCTGGCCCGGCGGGCCGACCGCCTGGACCAACTGGTTGCGGCAATCAGAGAGGCCGGCGGCGAGGCCGTGGCGCTGGTGGCCGATGTGACCAGCGAAGTCCAGTTGCGGAGGGCCATCTATCAGACCAGGGACACGTTCGGCCGCATTGACATCCTCGTCAACAACGCCGGCGTGATGTTGCTGGGGAACATCGAGAGCACGGACACCATGGAATGGCGCACGATGCTAGATGCCAACTTGCTGGCGGTCATGCTGGCCTGCCACGAGATTGTGCCGATCATGCAGGCGCAAGGCGGGGGCCACATTGTGAACATTTCGTCGGTGGCCGGGCGGCAGGTCAAAGCGGGGTACAGCGGCTACAATGCCACAAAGTGGGCCGTTGGGGTGTTCTCGGAGGCGCTGCGCCAGGAAGTGACCCGGCAGCACATCCGCGTGACGGTGATCGAGCCCGGGATAGTGGCCACCGAACTGCGGCAGCATATCACGGATCCGGAGGTGCGGCGCGCGCAACTGGAAGGGCAAGCGCGGATCACGCCGCTGCGCGCGGAAGATATCGCGGCGGCTATTCTATTCGCGGTCACCCAGCCGGAGCATGTCAGTATCAGCGAAATGCTGATCCGACCCACCGAACAAGTCTAGGGGCCCGCAACAAGCAAGAACCAACAATTGATGATATCCGCGGCCCTGCGCCGGAGCACCGGGCGCGTAGCGCGAGCGAGCCGCCAAAACTCTTCAGCGGGCCAGGTTATGTACCTGGCCTGCCGCTTTTGCTGAGCACACACGGTAGCCACGCTAATATCGATACCCATACCCATCAAGCTTAATTTCCCAGTTGGTCCCCCAGTTCGAGGACTAAAGGAGCTGCTTCTGGCGTTATGTGTTTCACACTACCATCTCGCCGAAAGGAGCTCCTCTATGTCTACTATACCCAAAATCACCGCCGCCCTGCGCCTGATCCTGGGTCCCCAAGCCGATACCATTGCCTGGGGCAATGGCTTTGGGCGCCGCCGGGATAAGCCGCTCACCGGGGCCCGCTTCGGCCAGCTGCTGCTGACCATGCTGACCACACCTAATCCGTCGCTGACCGCTTTTTGCCACACCGCTGCGGCCTTGGGACTGGCCCTCAGCGCCCAGGCCGTGGCCCAGAACTTCACCGCGGCGGCGGATTTGCTCCTGGCGGTCTTACAACGACTGGCCCTCGTGACCGTGGCGGCCGTCGACCCGCTGGCCACCGGACTGCTGACGCGCTTCCGGGCCGTCCATGTGTTCGACTCCTCCTGTATTGGCTTACCCGCCAGCTTGGCGCCGTTTTGGACCGGCTGCGGCAATGGCAGTCGGCCTCAGGCTGGCACAGTGACGACCCTCAAACTGGCCCTCGGCATCGAATTGCGCCGCGGCAGCCTAGTTGAGCGATGTGCTAGATCAAATTAGTTTTAAAAGGCTGACGCAAGAACAACCTGCGTAAAAGCCTGTGCGGAGTTGGGCTGAGTAGTAGATCCGGGTCGTCCAGCAGGGCTTAGAACCGGGACGGACCCTCCTTCAGCTACACAATAACTCGTATTAGCCTTTTTAAATTTACTTGATCTGGCACATCGCCCTAGTTGGCTTTGAATTACTCGATGGGGTGGTGCATGCCCGCTTCGCGGCAGTGCAGCACCGTCCGGTGCTGGCGCAGAGCCTGCGGCTCACGGACCTAGGCTTCTTGGGCCTGACCCGCTTCGCGGCCGTGGGCGCCCAAGGCAGCTGGTGGTTCTCGCGCTTGCAAACCAGCGTGGGGATCTTCACGGCCGACGGGCGGCGGGCGGAGTTGGAGGACTTGCTGGCGGCGCCCACCGCGGATGCGTATGACGCCTGGGTGGAACTAGGGGTGACGGCGCGGCTGATGGCGGTGCGGGTGCGCCAGGACGTGGCCGACAACACGCGGCGCAAGCTGCGGGCGGCCGCCACGGGCAAAGGCCAGCCGGTGAGCAAGCGGCGCTTAGCCAGCGCGGGCTGGAATGTGTACGTCAGCAACATCCCGGTGGAGCATTTGAGCATGCAAGAGGCAGTCGTACTGGCCGGTGTGCGCTGGCAGATCGAAATAGTCCAATCGCAAATAACAAAATCGCACGTGTTCGCTCCGGCGGGAGGTCGGGATCACATAGCGGATCTCGAC
>JAICKM010000874.1 GCA_025927935.1 Chloroflexia bacterium
CGCAGTACCCTGCGCTCTACCCCATACGCCCTGACATTTTGTCGCTTGCCGGGAACCACGGCCTGCCCGCTACACTGCTTCCGGCGGCCCCAGGGTGGGAACGGCCCTCGCGCGCCCCGCCAGCGCCCCTATGTGACCGGCGACTATGCTATGATACGGTAAGTCACTCTGCATCCCGTTGCCTGTCCGTGCCTGCGGAGCCGGACGGCAACCGGCGCGGCCCCGGTATCCGGCAATGGTGTAGTTATTCCACTGGGAGGTACACCGCGATGTCCAAATACGTAGCCGTGGTGGTGGGCAGCAACTATCAGCGGGCGCCCGCGAACGGGGCGCCCGCGCCCGATGCGCCTGTGGCGCCAAATCCGTTGCGCTTCGCCGAGGCGGATGCCCAGGCGATGGCCGATGCGCTGAAGGCGGCGGGCTACGACGTGGCGGCGCTCATCGGGGCCGATGCCACGCGCGCCCGGATCATCACCACCATTCAGCAGAAGCGCCGCACGCTGGACCCAGACGGCGTCTTCCTCGTCCACTTCGCGGGCCACGGCATGCTGGAAAGCGACGATCCGAACGACCCGGACAGCAGCAGCATCGCCTACCTGCTGCCCACGGATGTCGATCTGACCTCGCTGGCTGCCAGCGCCATTGCCTTGGAAGACCTGTCCGTGCGCTATCTCCCGGAGCACGGCGCCTCGGTGGTGCTGCTCGACTGCTGCCACAGCGGCTATGCGGTCGGCATGCGCGGGGCGGGCGACACCCGCGGGCAGGCTCAGGCGTTCCTCAACCGGACGCAGCAATCCTTCACCAATTGGGGCCGGATGGTGCTGGCTGCCTGCCCCGGCGACGAACTGGCCCGCGAATTAGAGGAGATGCAGCACGGCGCGTTCACCTATTTTCTACTCGACCACTGGCAACACAGTCCGGCGGAGGTGAACGTCGACGAACTCTTTCTGGCCCTCTCCCAGAGTTTGACGAAGAAGAACCTGCCGCATCCGGTGATGGGCGGTTCGCAACGCGATCCCATCGTGTTGCGCGCGGCCGTCGCCGTCGCCCCGGCGCCTGCGGCGGCGCCGACCGGTGCCCCCGGCGGTGTCGCGCGGGAAGGCACACCCGCGCCCGCCGCGGCCCCAACCAACGACGGCGCGGCCTCTCCCGTGGCGGCGCCCGCGATCACGCAGGAGGAGGCCGCGCAGCGGGCGCAGATCTATACCACTCTCAGCGGGTTGGACGGCGCCCATTGGACAGCCCTGCTCGGCACGCTCGACGTGCAACCGGCCGACTTGCCGGGCGGGACGCGCCCCGGCCAGATCCGCCGGCTGATCGCGGACTGGGCCGGGCAGGGCTTGTTGACGGCCCTGGCAAACGAAGCGACTCTGGCGCAGGCCGCGCAGCGCGCCGAGGCTACCCGGCAGGCGGCGACCCTGTGGACTCAGCAACGGGAGGCAATAGACAAGGAGGATTGGGACACGGCGATTCAACTGGGCGAGCAAATCCTGGCCCTCGATCCTGATCAACAATCAGCGCAGACGGAAACCTCCAGGGCCCTGAACGAGCGGGGCACGACCCATGTCGATGCGAATCGGCTAGACGACGCCCTCGCCGATTATACGCGGGCCTTCGAGCTTGACCCGCAAAACGAAACCGCCTGCTACAATCGCGGCAACACTCTGTACTCGTTGGAGCGCTATGACGAGGCCGTGGCCGTGGAGACCCAGGCGATTCAGCTTAACCCGAAAGACGCCGACGCCTATAACACGCGCGGAAAGGCGCATGCGATGCTGGCGCACAGCGACGAGGCGCTGGCCGATTTCTCGAAAGCGATCCGGCTTAACCCGGAACTGGCCGAGGCGTATTTCAATCGCGGCTGCCTGTATCAGGATCAATTGCAGAAATACAAAGAAGCGGGCCTCGATTATGACGCCGCTCTGCGCCTCGACCCCGAGTACGGAGACGCCTATGTGGGGCGCGGGGATTTGCTCTACACTCTGGAGCGCTACGACGACGCCCTGGCCGATTACAACAAGGCGATTGAACTCGATCCGCAATGGGCGCCCGCGTACCTGGGCCGTAGCGCGGTCTACACCGCGCTGGGCGACACCCGCAAGGCGCACGCGGACCTCACGCGCGCCCGCAAATTGGATCCCAGCATCGAGTGAGCCGGGCGGGCGTCCTCTGCTGGGCGGGCGGCGGGCCCCTGGCTTGCCGACGCCGAATCTGTAGACTGCGCCCATAGAATCGGGAACGTCCGCCACCCCGCGCACGGCTCATGTTCCGACGAGGACCTATGACCTTTATGGGACAAAGGTCCTAGCGGGGTCCTACTTGCCAAGCCGGTAAAAGTAGTGCTATAATCGGCTCTAAGATGCCGGGCCGTGCAGAGCGCCCGGCATGTAGCCAAGCCTCAAGGCGGGCTTACACGCCTGAACCCGGCCTGACTGCTTGTTGGTCAAGCAGCGCATACCTAGCAGGCCACCCGCAGTACCGCCCGGAAAGTCAGGCCGTTCCTATGCATATCCGCCTCCTCGGCGTGCATCAAGGCGAGAGCAAGACAACCAAGTTCATCTCCATACTGGTGGACGACGTGCTCGCGATTGATGCGGGTAGCCTCACCTCGGGGCTGACCTTTGATGAGCAGCAAAAGCTCAACACCATCCTGGTTACGCACTGCCACTACGACCACATCAAAGATATTCCCATGATCGCCTTCAATACCATGCACACCAACCAGATCCTGGTCTATTGTCAGGCGGATACACGGGAAGCGCTCGAATCGCA
>JAICKM010000559.1 GCA_025927935.1 Chloroflexia bacterium
ACGACCGTCGCCTGCGAGATCTTGCGCCTGCTCAGCGCGAAGGGCTACCGGGTCGCGGGAGCCAAAGTGGCCGGGGTGGCGACCCGCCGCGACCTCTATAACATGCTCGACCACGGGGCCATCGCCGGTCTGACCTTCAGCGACGCCGGGCTGCCGTCCACCACTCACACCGACAACTGCGTCGTCCCGGCGGCCAAGGGCATCCTGGCCGCACTCAGCGACTGCCGGCCGGACGCCATCATCGTCGAGTTCGGCGACGGCATCATGGGCCACTACGGCGTCGACCTGCTGCTCAAGGATCGCGACCTGATGCAACACGTGGCTGCGCATATCCTCTGCGCCAACGACCTGGTCGCCGCGTGGGGCGGGCTGCGCTTCCTGGGCGACCTGGGCCTGCAGGTTGATTGCGTGTCCGGCCCGGCCACCGACAACAGCGCGGGCGTGGACTATATCCAGCAGCGTTTCGGCATGACGGCGGCCAACGGCCGCAACGACGCCACCCGCCTGGCCGACATTGTCGAGGCCAAGATCCTGGCCGCCCAGGGCGCGGGCGTCCAGCACCGGGAGGTGGCCTGATGACCAACCAGGACGGATTGCGTTTCCGGCCCATCCGCGTGGCCGTGCTGGGCGCGTCCGGCTACATCGGCGGCGAGGCGTTGCGCCTGCTGCTCGGCCATCCCTATGTGGAAGTGGCTGCCGTTACCGCGAGTTCCCATGCCGGGCAGCCGGTCACGGCCGTTCACCCGCACCTGACCAAGCTGACCGACCTGGTCTTCCAGGCCGATCTGCCGCCAGGCGCAGCCGCCGAGTATGATGCCGTCTTCCTGGCCCTGCCTCATGGGCAGGCGATTGCGCGCGTGCCCGCGCTGCTGGCGGCGGGCGGCAAGGGCGGACCGCGCGGCGAAGGCCCTGCCGTGTTCGACCTGAGCGGCGACTTCCGCATCAAGGACCCGGCCCTCTTCCAAAAATATTACGGCCTGGAGCATCACGCCCCGGAGTGGGCGGCGCGCGCCGCCTACGGCCTGACCGAGTGGAACCGCGAAGCGATTCGGGAGGCGCGCCTGGTGGCCTGCCCCGGCTGCTTCCCCACCGGCGCCCTGCTGGCCCTGACCCCGCTGGCGCGCGCCGGGCTGCTCAACGGCCCGGTGGTTATCGACTCCAAGACCGGCTCGTCGGGTTCGGGCAAAGAACCGGGCGAGGGCACGCACCATCCCATCCGCTCGCAAGACTTCCGCGCCTATGGCCTGTTCAACCACCGCCACCGTCCCGAAATCGCCCAGGAGCTTGCCAAGTGGCGGCCCGCCGGCACGGGTGACTTCCGCGTGACCTTCACGCCGCACTCCGCGCCCATGATCCGCGGCATCTTCACCACGGCCTATGCCTTCCCTGACCCGCCGGTAAGCGCGGAGACAGTGCGCGATCTCTACCGCGAGGCGTATGCGAATGAGCAGTTTGTGCGGCTGGTCGAGGCTCCGCGCGTGGCCGTCGTCGCCCATTCCAACTTCTGCGACATCAGCGCGCGCACCGACGGCGAGGGTGCGATTATCATCACCAGCGCGATTGACAATCTGGTGAAAGGCGGCGCCGGGCAGGGCGTGCAAAATCTGAATGTCGTGTTTGGCTGGCCGGAGAAACTCGGCCTGACGTTTCCGGGCACGATGCCCTGAGAAAGGATCCTTTTCCCCATGGTCAACAGCATCGACGTTGCGGTCGATCCCCAGGCGGTGATCGCCGAGGAAACCGAGTCCCAGTTGGGCACCTATGCCAAGCTGCCCATCGTGGCCGTGCGCGGCGAAGGCATCTTTATCTATGATGCCACGGGTCGCCGCTATTACGACTTCTATTGCGGCCATGCCGTGACGCTGACCGGCCACTGCCACCCGCGGGTGGTTGCCGCGATCCAGGAGCAAGCCGCGAAGCTGATTTTCTATTCCAACATTGTCTATAACGATGTGCGCGCCCATTATGCCCATGCGCTGATGGCCGCCGCGCCCGACGGCTACGGGCAGGTCTTTTTCTGCAACTCCGGCGCCGAGGCTAACGAAACGGCGCTTAAGCTGGCGCGCAAGTTCACCGGGCGCCCCACGATCATCGCCATGCAGGGCGGGTTTCATGGCCGGACCATGGGCGCCTTGACCATGACCAGCAACCCCAAGTACAAGGCCGGGTTTGAGCCGCTGCTGCCCGGCGTGGAGTTCGCGCCCTTCGGCGACCTGGACGCCCTGGCCGGCATGATGAACGATGGGGTGGCCGCCGTGATCCTGGAGCCAATTCAGAGTATCGCCGGGGTGACGATGGCCGGGGCCGCCTATTACCAGGGCCTGCGCGTGCTGTGCGATAAGTGGGGCGCGCTGCTCATCTTCGACGAGATCCAGACCGGCCTGGGCCGCACCGGCACGTTCTGGGTGGGCGAGCACTGGGGCGTCACGCCCGATCTAATCACGCTCGCCAAGGGCATCGCCAGCGGCGTGCCGATGGGTGCCACGCTCGTCTCCAGCCGCATCGCCGAAACGGTGCATCTGGACGAGCACGGCTCCACCTTCGGGGGCGGGCCGCTGGCCTGCGCCGCCGCCGCCGCCACGCTCGACGTGATCCTGGGCGGCGATCTGCCCGCTCACGCCGCCGCTATGGGTGAGCGCATCAAGGCTGGGCTGGGCGCCCTGCCCCATGTGCAGGAGGTGCGCGGCCTGGGCCTGCTGCTCGGCGTCAAGTTCGACGTGCCGGCCAAGCAGGTGCAGCAGGCGGCGCTCGACCAGGGCATCATCCTGGGCACCTCCGGTGATCCTAATGTGCTGCGTGTGATGCCGCCCATGGTCGTCACGGAGGCCGATGTGGATTACCTGGTTGCGGTGTTGGGGCAAGTCTTAAGGGATATGTAGTCATGGTGCAGGCTTTACCCGCTTCCGTCAAGGACGCCCTGGCCGCCGCGCGGGGCGAGCGGTTTGTCGTCAAGCTGAGCGGTGAAATCATGCTGAACGCGCCGGGGCTGGATGCCCTGGCCGCCGATATTGCCCACCTGGCCGCGAACGGCATCCAGGTCGTCGTCGTCCACGGCGGCGGCCCGCAGGCCGACGCGCTAGCCAAGCGACTCGGCCACACCGTCCGCAAAGTGGCCGGGCGCCGCGTCACCGACGACGATGCGCTGGAAGTCGCCAAGATGGTCTATGGCGGCAGCATCAACGTCGAACTGCTGGGCGCGCTCAAGCGCCACGGCGCGGGCGGCGTCGGGCTGTCCGGCGTGGACGCCGACCTGATCACCGTGGCCCGCCGCCCGCTCACCTATCTGGAAGACCCGGCCACGGGCACCGCCGAGTGGGTCGATTTCGGCCACGTCGGCGATGTCGAGAAGGTCGATATCAGCCTGCTCGATGTGCTGCTGGGCGCGGGCTATGTGCCGGTGGTGGCCTCGCTGGCCGCCGACGCCGAAGGGCACATCTACAACGTCAACGCCGACACCATCGCCACGGCGCTGGCCGTCGCGCTGGAGGCGAGCAAGCTCTTCTTGATGACCAATGTGCCGGGCATCCTGCGCGACCGGGCGGACCGCGCCTCGCTGGTCCATACGATCGACCAGGACGGCATTGCCCGGCTGATTGCCCAGGGCGTGATCAGCGCCGGCATGTTGCCCAAAGTACAAAACTGCGTCGAGGCGCTGGCCGGAGGGGTGCATGGCGTCCACATCCTGGACGGCATGCAGGCTGAATCGCAACTGCTCGCCAGCTTTATCCGGCCCGGCATCGGCACGCTGATCGTGCCGCCCCCCGCCGCCGGGGAAGGAACCGTATCATGAATGCCGCCGGTCTCCATGATTCACCTACCGGGGCGGGCGCGGGGTCGCCGGCGTCCGCCCTCGCCGCATTTCGTGGGCAGAATTTCCTCAACACCGCTGACTTCCCGCAGGAAGCCGTGCAGGAGTTGATCGAGCGCGCGCTGCACCTGAAGCAGCAGGGCTGGACCAACCCGCTGCTGGCCGGGCAGGTCGTCGGCATGATCTTCTTCAATCCGTCGCTGCGCACCAAGACCTCGATGGCCGCGGGCGTGGCCCGGCTAGGCGGCATCACGGTGGACCTGCCGGTCGGCCAGGGCACCTATGCCTTTGAGTTCGGCGACGGCGTGGTCATGGACGGCGCGACGCAGGAGCATATCAAGGAGGCCGCGCCGGTGCTCGGCCAGTATTGCGACGTGCTGGCCGTGCGCTCCAGCGAACTGATCACGCGGGGCAGCGCCGCCGCCGACACCTCGGCCACCTGGGCCGCCGCCCGCGCCGATACCGTGGTACGCAGCTTCGCCAAATACGCGGGCGTGCCCGTGGTCAACCTGGAGTCCAACGTCTACCACCCCTGCCAGGGCATTGGCGACATGCTTACCCTGCGCGAGCAGTTGGGCCGGCCCCAGGGCAAGAAATATGTGCTGACCTGGGCGTATCATCCCAAGCCACTGCCCACGGCCACGCCCCACTCGCAACTGCTGGCCGCCTGCGACATGGGCTGCGACGTGACCCTGGCCTACCCCGACGGTTGGGATCTTGATCCAGAGGTCATGGCGACCGCCGGGCAACGCGCCCGCCAGGCCGGCGGCAATCTGACCATCAGCCATATCCTGCTGGATGCCGCGCAGGACGCCGAGATCATCTGCGCCAAGAGCTGGGGCGCCATCGCCCATTACGGCGATTGGGAAACCGAGAAGGCCATCCGCGCCGGACACAAAGACTGGATCGTGGACCAAGCCCTCATGGCGCGCACCAACCACGCCCGCTTCATGCACTGCCTACCCGTCCGGCGCAACGTCGTCGTCACCGACGGGGTGCTCGACAGCCCGGCCAGCATCGTCGTCGCCCAGGCGGGCAACCGCATGTACGCGCAGA
>JAICKM010000027.1 GCA_025927935.1 Chloroflexia bacterium
ATATCCGCGCAGGAGATAGACCGCCAGCAGCACATTCAGGATCAGGATGGGCAGGTTTCTAACGGCGGAGGGAGACAGGAGGAACGAGTCCATGGAGGGTACTGCTTTCTAAATTGGTGTGGGTGGTCCGCTCAGGGCCTGCGGGGCCAACGGCAGGCGGGCGGGGCGGTGCGCTTCTTTATGATACCCGCAGATCCTTGGTGGCGCAAGTAACGCGCGGGGTATTCATGGCTCTGCGGCCTTATGCAGATGCGGCTTATAGCCAATCTTCACATTCTTCGCGGCGGGGTTGCGCGAGGCGCGAGGAAGGCCGGCGGGCAGTGGAGCGGGGGATGCTAGCGCGGGTTGGGGCCGCGGCGGGCGATGAGCGCCGCTTCCACGCGGTTGCGCACCTGCAACTTTTGCAAGATGTTGGTCATGTAGTGCTTCACCGTCTTTTCGGTCAGGTGGAGTTGCAGGCCGATCTCTTTATTGCTCAAGCCGTTCGCCACACCTTCCAGGATCTGGCGCTCACGGTCGGTCAGTTCGTTCAGCGGGTCCACGGCCGGGCGCGCGCCGGGCGCCACGCCGGTCATCTCGCGCAACAGGCTGGCGGCCAGCGTCGGCGTCACATAGCTCTCTCCCGCGCAGACGGCGCGCAGGATGCGGGTCAACTCGCGGGCGGGCACGCCCTTCAGAATATAGCCGCGCGCCCCGGCCTTGAGGCTTGCCAGCAGATCTTCCTCTTCCTCCGAGACGGTGAGCATGACGATGCGTGTCACGGGACAGGTGGCGGTGATGGTCTGCGCCGCCTGCAAGCCGCTGCCCGGCATGTTCAGGTCAAGCAGGATCAGGTCGGGCAAGAGTTCTTGCGCGAGTTGCACCGCTTCGGCGGCGGAGGCGCCCTGGCCCGCCACTTCCATATCCGGCTCGGCAGTGAGGGTATAGGCCACCCCGGCCCGGAACAACGGGTGATCATCGACCAGGACAATCTGGATTTTATCGCTCATCTTGCGCTCCCAGGGCTAATTGGGCCGTGATTTTGGTACCGTAGCCGGGGGCGCTCTCGACGTGGAACACGCCGCCCAGGCTTTCGACCCGCTCCCGCATACCAACCAGGCCCAGGTGCTCTTGCGGGCCGGTTTCCACCGATCCGTCAAAGCCCGGCCCCTGATCGGCGATCTCCACCGTCAGGATACCACCCACACACTGCACCGCCACCCGCTGCCCCTGGCCGCCCGCATGGCGGTAGGCGTTGGTCAACGCCTCCTGCACCAGCCGGTACAGGGTGATTTTCACCGGGAGCGAGACGGGCACCGTGGGACAGTCCAACTGGACTGTGGCCTTCGTTCCGGTCCGCCGTTCGTGCGTGCTCACGACGCGGCTCAGCGTCTCAGCCAGCGTCCAGTGCTCCATTTGCGGCAGGCCCAGGCCGCTGGAGATGGCGCGGACTTCCTGCATGGCCCGGCCCAGCGATCCCTGGATGATCTCCAGTTCTTCGGCCACCGCGGGTTGGGTGCTCACCGGTGGGGCGAGGTGGACCGGGGCGGCGTGGGCGATCACATGGTCCAGGCGCAGCAGGGCCAGTCCCAGTTCTTGCGCGGGGCCGTCGTGCAACTCGGCGCTGACCCGGCGCAGGAAGCGCTCGTTCAGCGCCGTGGTGCGCGCCGCCGCCCGGCGCACGCGGTCGTGCAAGGTCTCGTTCTGGGCCAGCAGCGTCTGCAACTGTGCCACCTGCTCGCTCAGCGTCGTCCGCTGGCGGCTGATGGTCCGGCTGGCGTCACGGACAAAGCCGGCCAGCAGCAGATACATCACCCCCGTGCAGACGCCGAACACCAGCCAGCTCCGCTGCTGCGCGGCGCCGATTTCGTTTTCCAGCTCGTCCACCGAGTAATAGAACTCGGCTACCGCGATGACATCCTCGGCGCCGGTTCGGCGCACGGGGCTATACATTTCCAGGAGCCGGCTCTGAGTGGCCCGCTCCAACACGTTCTCCGCATTGCTCAGGTTGCTGATTTCGGCGGCGACCTGGCCCCCGATAGCCATGGCGAGGCCGTCTTGCACGGGAAATTGCTTGCCGACCAGCGCGGTTTCCGGGCTGTACACGATGCGGCCCTGTTTGGTCCAGACTTTGAACGCGGCGACGTGGCGCCCGAACGCCGTTTGTTGGAGCAACTGATTCAGGTGGGCCACATGCTGGGGGCTGAGCGTATCGTGATCGGCCAGTTCTTGCAGATCGGGGCTGATGAAGCTGTCCACGTAGAGGGCGGTCGTGGCCGCGGTGCGGTGGACCACGCCCTCTTCGATCTGCTGGCCCACCCACTCCCCGATGAGAAACATGCCGGCGGCCAGGATGACGAGGCTGGCGAGCATAAACCGCCCGGCCAGGCTGAGGCTATTCAAGCGCGTGCGTAGTCGTTGCCACATAGGGGTGGTAATCCTTCTCTGGATACTATAACGGGGCGGGCCGGGGTCGCGCATCGGACTTTAGTCTAATGGACTGCCGACCAAGGTGGACGGAAGTCCGCGACGGGGGTCCGTTTTGCGGCGCCCGCTCCGGCAGTATGATAGGCAGTGTTGGATACCAGCGCTTACCGATATAGACCGGGGCCGGGCGCGGCCCTCACAAAACAGTGGAGAGATCATGTTCCTGAATGCTACTTTGCCCGCCTCGCCGCCCGTTGCCGGGTCCTTGCCGGATGATGCCGCTCTGGTCGCCGGCCTGCACGGCGGCGACCCGCGGGCCGTGGAGCAAATGGTCGCGCAGTACAGCCCGGTGTTGTATCGCTTTGCGTATTACCAACTGCAAGATGTGATGCTGGCCGAGGATCTGGTGGCCGAGGTGTTTGTGCGGGTGATCGAAAAGGTGGGCGGCTATGTGCAGGGCAGCACGCCTTTCCAGGCGTGGCTCTTCCGCATTGCCCGCAACCTGGTCACCGATCACTACCGCAGCGTGAAACGGCGCCCGCAGGTGTCGTTCGAGCAATGGCTGGCCGCCGAGCCGGGAGCCGAACCGGGCGGGTGGGACAACGCGATTGACGGCCTGCCGTTGCGTGAGGAACTCCAGGCGGGCCTGCACATGCTGACGGAGGAACAGCGGCAGGTGATCATCTTGCACGTCATCGAGGGGTGGGACATGCCGCAGGTGGCCCAACTCCTGGGCCGCAGCCTGCCGTCGGTCAAGAGCCTGTACTACCGGGGTATGGAATCGCTGCGCCGGGCGTTAAGCGCCCCGCCCGCGAAAGCCGTGCGCCCGGCGCGGGGATCCGTGTCCTTGCTGCTCGCCGCCGGCCCGGCCTGATTCTTATCAATTTCTGCGCCGATTTTGTGGGTTTTCTGCACCTGGCGCGGCATAATAGTCAGCAAGGGAACGACGCTTCAAAAGGCTACTCCTCCTTCCTGAAGAACGACAATCGCCGCGCGGTGGGCCAGCGCGGCGATTGTTGTCTTTCCGCCGGCCCCCATCCGGTGCAGCCTGCATTTCCCAGGGAGCACAACCAGGGCCGGTAGCAGATGATCCGCCTGGATTAATGGCGGCCTGCCGGGACAGCAGGATCGCCGGCCAGGGGCGCCTGGGGCGCGGGGATCTCCCGCCGCACCAGCGGCGCCACTTCCTCCCACTCAATGCTCGTCTGCCGCCCGTTGTCGAACTCGGCGCTCATCCATCCATAGACGCGCAGCAAGCCCGGATCGTCCTTGGGCAGATCCCAGCCCAGGTGCTGGCGGATGAGGAAAATCAGGCCGGCCAGGCCGCTGTCCTTGGTCAGCGAAACTTCGAGCGGGCGGCCCAGCAATGCGGGCACGTTGAACGGAGCATACATCCACCAGAACTTGTTGAGGCCGTCGGCATGGACGCCGGCCCGCGTGCGGTGGGCGTCGCGTCCATAGAGTGGGTATTTCGGCGGCAGGGGGTCGCCCAGCGCAGCATAGTAGTCGGACAGTTCGTTGAGCGCCGTGAAGTCCGGTTGGCGCTCGGCGAAGTAGCCCATGCCGCTGAGGTGGAGCAGGACGGCTTCGAGCGGGGCGTTGCCGGTGCGCTCGCCCTTGCCCAGGCTGGTGCCGTTGACGACCGCGCAGCCCGCGTGGACGGCGGCCAGGCAGTTGGCGACGACCAGCCAGGTATCGTTATGCGGGTGGAACTCCAGATCTTCGGGGCGCAAGCCCATGGCGCGCAGGGTGTGGAAGATGCGCGGCACGCTGCGCGGCAGGGCCACGTCGTCATAGGGCAGGCCCACGCCCATGGTGTCGCAGACGCGGAATTTGGGGCGCAGGTCGGGACCGTAGGGCGCGGTGATCTCCCGCACGGCCTCGATAAAGGGCTGCATGAACTCCATCGGGGCGCGGGTGGCGTCCTCCAGGTGCAGGCGGGGCCGGATGCCCGCGTCTACGGCGATCTGCACGGCCTCCAGATAAGTGCGGGCGGCCTGGTTGCGCCCGCCGGGGTGGAACTTATGGAAGGTGTGGTAATCGGAGGCCGAGGCCAGCATTCCGGTTTCGCGCACGCCCAGTTGGCGGATCAGGGCCACATCTTTGGCCGTGGCGCGGATCCAGGTCGTCGGCTCGATGGGCGCACCGGCCCGGTGGCGCTCCAGGGCGCCCTCCAGGGCCTGGCGGTCCGAGGCCCGGTAGACGAAGAACTCGGCCTGGCGGATGGCGCCGGAGTCGCCGGTGAAGCGGCAGAGGATATCGTAGATGCGCAGGCTCTGTTCGATGGTCAGCGGCAGGCCGCCTTGCTGGCCGTCGCGGTGGGTGGTTTCCGTGGTCCAGGCGGCGGGCGGCAGGGTGGCCGGTGGCTTGTCTGCCCACACATAGCGCGGAAATGAGTCGCGCGGGAAGCTGTCCAGGTAATACTCAGGCGCGGATGGTTCCTTCATGATCATGTTAGTGCCCTCCATGGCTTGGTGTTGACTCATTATAGGCATATGGGAAATATATTGTCAATCTTGACGAGAGAATCAATATATGCTATGGTGTGTATGCCGTATTGCGCGCCACTCTGAGCCGAGCGAAGAGTCTCGTCGTGGCCCAAAGGAGACGAGATTCTTCGCTGCGCTCAGAATGACAGGGGATGTTGGGGCGATCGGGTGAGACTAGCACGTTGGGGAAAGGGGGACCGGGTATGGCGGAAGCGCGGTATCTGACGGCGCGGGAGGCCAGCGCCCGGCTGGGCGTCAGCGCGGCCACGTTGTATGCGTATGTGAGCCGGGGGTTGATCCGGTCGGAGGCGGTGGCGAGCGACAGCCGCGTGCGCCGCTATCATGCCGAGGATGTACGCAAGCTGGTGGAGCGCAAGGAGCAGCGCCGCAATCCCGCGGGCGTGGCCCGCGCCGCGCTGCATTGGGGGGCGCCCGTGCTGGAGTCGGCGCTGACGCTAATCACCGAGGACAACCTGTACTATCGCGGCCACGATGTGCTGCACCTCAGCACGACGCGCGGCTTCGAGGAGGTGGCGGCGCTGCTCTGGACCGGGCGCTTCGAGACGGCGCCGGACCTGTTCGCGACGGCGACCGCCGATCCGGCGGCGCTGCGCGGCCTGGCGCACCTGGATGCCGAGATGGAGCCGTTGCAGCGGTGTGTGATCGCCCTGACCCTGGCCGAGGCGCGGGACCCGGCGGCCTACACGCTCCAGCCGGAGGCCGGGACGGCGGCGGGCGCCCGCATCCTGCGCCTGATAGCGGCGGGGCTGAGCGGCGCGGCGGGTGGCGGTCCCATCGCACCGGGCCTGGCCGACCAGTGGGCCGGAGGGCGGCAGGGCGCGGCGGATCTGCTCAATGCCGCGCTGATCCTGTGCGCCGACCATGAACTCAACGCTTCGTCGTTTGCGGCGCGGGTCGTGGCTTCGGCGGATGTGCCGCTCTATAGCGTGGTCATCGCGGGGCTATCGGCGCTGCAAGGGGCCGCGCACCGGGGGCTGGCGGTGCGCGTGGCGACCCTGCTGCGGGAGATCGGAGAGCCGGAGCAGGCGGCGCGCGGCCTGGCCGAATGGCTGCGCCGCGGGGAGCGCATCCCCGGTTTTGGGCACAAGCTGTATCCCCATGGCGACCCGCGCGCCCGGCACCTCCTGGCGCTTATCGCGGATGCCTATCCCGATGCGGAGCCGGTGCGCCTGACGGCGGCGATTAGCCAGGCGGCGGAGGATCTGATCCGGCGGCAGCCGAATATCGACTTTGCGCTGGCCGTGCTGGCGCAAGTGCTGGACCTGCCGCCGGACGCATCGCTATCGCTGTTTGCGCTAGGCCGGACCGCGGGCTGGATCGCCCACGCGCTGGAGCAATATGCCCAGGGCACCCTGATCCGCCCGCGGGCCACCTATACCGGCGCGCCGAT
Organism: Chloroflexia bacterium; assembly: GCA_025927935.1. The sequence continues at coordinate 6,307 of JAICKM010000027.1, forward strand.
TGTCTCCGGCGGGCCGGAGTAGGGGGGCGGGGGCGTGGCTTTTGGCATGGCGGCTATTGGTGAGCCGTCAGCCGCGCGACCAGGAGCGATGGTCGCGGACAGGGGGCGCCGGGGTGGTCCTGGGCGGCGGCGGGAGGTGGTTGCCGGAACGCAGGATGTCCGCAGCGTTCGCGGCGCACGCCGGGCCGTCGAGCCGGTAGCGCGCCGCGATGGGCGGCCCGGCCAGCAGGGCGCGCCAGAGCCGGGGATGGCGCCACAGCGGGGGCAATGCGCCGATTTCGGCGGCCAGCAGGTCCATGTAGGGTTCGAACTCGATGCGGAAGGGATTGCCGCCGCGTGCGGCGATCCAATTGCGCCGCGCCGTGATTTCCGCGTGCATCCCGGCAGGCGGCGGTAGGGCGATGGCGCCGCGCAGCACGCGGGCCGCCCAGCGCGCCTGCATCTCGGCCATCGGCATGATCGCCCCGCTGGCGCGCGACATGCCGATGAAGGCGAGCGTGGGCCGATCGGGATGCAGAACGGCCCGGTAGAGGCCCAGGCCATCCGGCGTGACCCGGAAGATCGCCTCATCCAGGAACGGAAAGCACAGGACGTAGCCGGTGGCGCAGACGATCACATCGACCTCGGCGCTGGTGCCGTCCGCGAAAGCGACGATCGCGCCGTCTACGCGGACGATGCCGGACCTGGGCAGGACGGCGCCCACCCGTATCGACTCCCGTAACCGATCGCTCAGGATCGGATAGTCCGGTTGCATCACAAAGGGCGCGTCGGGCGGAACCGCATACCCTGGGGGCCGGGGCAGACCCCGGCCCAGGCGCAGGCGGAGGTGGCGGCCGAGCCGGGCGCGCCATGCGCCGGAGCGGGGGGGCGCTGCCGGGGTTGCCTTCGTCCAGGCGTCATTGCGGGCGCTCAGCCAGACCTGGCGAGCCACCTGACTGGTCTCCAGCGCGATGTCGACGCCGCTGCTGCCGGTGCCGACGACGAGCACGCGCCGGCCGGCAAAGGGTGCCGCATCGGTGTATGACCGGCTATGCAGCAGCGTGCCGCGGAAGCCGGCCAGCCCTGGATACTCCGGCAGCAGCGGCTCGTCAAACATGCCGCTGCACACGAAGACAGCGTCGAAGGTCGCAGCCCGGGCGCCTGCCGGCGAGATCGTATGCACGATCCAGCGACCGTCCGTGGCGGAGCCGACCTTCTCGACGCGCGTCTCGAAGCGGATGTGCTCACGGACGCCGAAGTGATCGGCGTAGGCGCTGAGGTAGCTCACGACCTCGCCGCACGCCGGATAGTCGGGCAGACCGGCGGGGAAGGAGAAGTCGGAGAAGGCCGTGGCCTGCTTGGGCGTGTTGGTATGCAGGGAGCGGTAGGCCGGGCTGCCGCCGTCGGGCTGCGCTGCGTCAAAACTCCAGACCCCGCCCAGGTGCGCCGACCGCTCGAACACGGTGGGCCGCAGCCCCTCATCCAGCAAGCACCTGGCCGCCGCGAGGCCGCTCGCGCCGCCGCCGATGACCGCTACATCCCTTACTCTGCTCCGTGCCATGTTGCTCCTTCACGCTCGATCCGCGTTCTCGTGCTCTGCTTTCCGCTCAAATTCTGCCCCACCAATTGGGGTAATGTATCTTGCGTCCTGGGTGTTACGTCTTTTTGGCGCTGTGGCGGGCGGGTCGTGAGCCACACGCTGCTCCGCCGCCTCTGCCGCCGGATGCGGATGAGCAACAGTCGGGCCAGGCCGTATGATCCGTTGAAGAGCGTTCACTACATTGCTAACGTCCTTCGCGCGACTGGCATGCCGGTTGCTTACACCTTCCTGTCTTATCGATTCTTACGCCAGGCAAGAGATTGTCCGGCAATGGGGGCGACTCGATATGTTTGCATTATGCGTTGTGCAACTGCTTGACCAGGGCCGGGTCCCAACCGGGCGGCCGGCAGGTTGTTATATGATGGAAGGAGTGAGCGATGCCGCACGCCCACGACCAAAACGGCACACTCTGGTACAAAGACGCGATCATTTATGAGCTGAATGTCCGCGCCTTCTCCGACAGCAATGCCGACGGCATTGGCGACTTCCGGGGCCTGACGGAGAAGCTGGACTATTTGCAGTTCCTCGGCGTCACCGCGATCTGGCTCCTACCCTTTTACCCCTCGCCCTTGCAAGACGACGGTTATGATATCGCCGATTATACCGCCGTCCACCCCATCTACGGCACGTTGGACGATTTCAAGCGGTTCCTGGAGGCGGCCCACGCGCGGGGCTTGCGGGTCATCACCGAACTGGTGCTCAACCACACCTCCGACCAGCACCGCTGGTTCCAGCGCGCCCGCCACGCCGCGCCGGGCAGTTCCTGGCGGGATTTCTATGTCTGGAGTGACACGCCGAGTCGTTACCAGGAGGCTCGTGTGATCTTCAAGGACTACGAGGCTTCCAACTGGAGTTGGGACCCGCTCGCGCAGGCGTACTACTGGCACCGCTTCTACTCCCACCAGCCCGATCTCAACTTTAATAACGCCCAGGTCCGCCAGGCCATGTTCGAGGTGGTGGACTTCTGGCTGGAACTGGGCGTGGACGGGCTGCGGCTGGATGCGGTGCCCTACCTCTACGAGCGGGAAGGCACGACCGGCGAGAATTTACCGGCGACCCATAGCTTCCTGCGCGAGTTGCGCTCCTACATCGACGCGCGCTACGCGAACCGGATGCTGCTGGCCGAGGCCAACCAGTGGCCGGAGGACGCGGTGGCCTACTTCGGCGCGGGCGACGAGTGCCATATGGCGTTCAACTTCCCGGTGATGCCGCGCCTGTTCATGGCCGTGCGCCAGGAAGATCGCTTCCCGGTCGTCGATATTATCGCCCAGACGCCGGCGATCCCGGACAACGCGCAGTGGGCGCTCTTCCTGCGCAATCATGATGAGCTGACCCTGGAGATGGTCACCGATGAAGAGCGCCTCTACATGTATCGCGCCTACGCCCACGAGCAGAAAGCGCGCATCAACCTGGGCATCCGCCGGCGGCTGGCCCCCTTGCTGCATAATGACCGGCGGCGGATCGAGTTGCTGAATGCCTTGCTCCTCTCGCTGCCCGGCACGCCGGTGATCTACTACGGCGACGAGATCGGTATGGGCGACAACATCTATCTGGGGGATCGCAACGGCGTGCGCACCCCGATGCAGTGGAGCGCGGATCGCAATGCGGGGTTCTCGCGCGCCAATCCGCAGCAATTATATCTGCCGCTGATCGTGGACCATGAGTACCACCATGAGGTGATCCAGGTCGAAGCGCAGCAGAGCAACTCGCACTCGTTGCTGCATTGGATGCGGCGCATTATCGCGTTGCGCAAGCGCTATCAGGCGTTCGGGCGCGGATCGCTCGAGTTCCTGCATCCCCAGAACCGCGCGGTGCTGGCCTTCATCCGATGCTGCGAGGACGAATCGATCCTCGTCGTGGCGAATCTCTCCCGCTTCGTTCAGCATGCCGAACTAGACCTGGCGGCGTTTGCCGGACAGGTTCCGGTGGAGCTATTCGGGCGGGTGCAGTTTCCGCCGATAGGGGATTTGCCCTACTTTCTCACCCTGGGGCCGCATTCCTTCTACTGGTTCGCGCTCCAGCCACAACGCGCGGAATTGCCCAGCGGCGGGCGCACGGCGATTCCGCTCTTGACTTCACCGGATGGGTGGGAAGATGTCATCCGGGGCACAGCCGCGGAGGCACTGGCCGATGTCTTGCTCGGCTATCTGCACACCTGCCGCTGGTTCCTGGGGAAGGCGTATCGGGCATTAGCGGTGCGTGTTGTCGATTCGGTGGCGGTCCCGTTTGGGGCCAGGGTCGGGCTGGTGACCTTGCTGCGCGTCGATTACGCGCACCACGACCCGGAGACCTACGTCCTGCCGCTGAGCTTCACTGCGGGGCCGCAGGCGGAGACGCTCCTGGCCCAGCATCCCGATGCGGTGGTCGCGCGCTTGCGCCGGCATGGCAACCCCGCGCCGGAGGAGGGCGTGCTATACGACCCGATGTGGGACGCGGAGTTTGTGTACGCGCTGCTGGATGTTATCGCGCACGGGACTCAGGGGCAGGGGGCCGGCCGGATCGCCGGTAGTCCCCGCCCCTGGTTGGAGCAGCGCGATTGCAACCGCGACACGATTGGCCCGCCGCGCATGGTCGAGGGCGATCTGAACAACACATCCATCGTCTTCGGCCAGGAGCTGATCCTCAAGCTGCTCCGCTGTGTCGATGAGGGGTTGAACCCCGCGGTCGAAATCGGCGCCTTCCTGAGCGATAGGGGTTTCGCCCACACGCCGCCGCTGGCGGGATCCCTGGAGTACCGGGACGACCGGGGCACGGCGTTGACGCTCGGAATCCTGCAAGGCTTCGTGCCCCACCAGGCCGATGCCTGGGCCGCCACCCAGCAGGCCCTCGCCGCGTATTTCGGGCGCGGGGCCGGCGCGGGGCGACCGGCGCCCGCCGCCACCCTGGCCGCGCAGCCGTTGCTGGATTTGGCCGCGCAGGAGCCGGCGGCGCCGGCCCAGGACCTGCTCGGCGATTATCTCGACTGGGTCCGGCGGCTGGGCGGGCGCACGGCGGAACTGCACCTGGCGCTGGCCGCCGATGAGGAGCGGCCCGCCTTCCGGCCTGAGCCGTTCACCAGTTACTACCAACGCTCGCTCTATCAGGCGTTGCGGCGGCTGGCAGGCGAGGTGCTCTACGAGCTGCGCCGGCACATCGACTCCTTGCCTGAGGAGTGGCGCTCGGTGGCGCAGGCGGTCGCGGGCGCCGAGCACCAGATTCTGGATCGCTTTGTGCCGCTACTGCACTGCAAGATCGCGGCGACGCGCATCCGCACCCACGGTACATTGCACCTGCGGCAGGTGCTTTGCGCCGGCGACGACTTCGTGTTTATCGACTTCGAGGGCAACCCCGGCCGGGTCATGGCGGAGCGCCGGCTCAAGCGTTCGCCGCTACGCGATGTCGCCGGCATGATCCGCTCCTTCCACGATGCGGCGTACACGGCGCGGGCGCGCGACGCCGATCCGGCCCCGCCGGACGGCGCGCCCGCCGGCCCCGCGGCATGGACCGGCTACTGGGTTGAACAGGTGGCGGCGGCCTATCTGGGCGCGTACCGGCGGGCCGCGGGAGCCGCGGCGTTCGTGCCGGGCGCGCACGACGAGTGGGTGGTACTCCTGGATAGCTTCCTGCTGGAGAGTATGCTCATGGCGCTGGACCACGCGTTGACGAGCGATCCCGCAGCGGTGCTCCCGGCCCTACAGGGCCTGCATGCGTTGCTGGCGCCTGCCCCCGGCGCGGCGGGAACGGACGAGGCGCATACGACCGCCTGATCCGGGATTCCGGCCCTGGTGGGCATTGTGTATTCGGCGGGACAACAGGGCCACATATGGATCGGCACGGAAAGCGGACGGGAGACGCAATCACGTCTCCCGTCTCTCCTGTTTTCGCGGGGGCCGGCGGGGCGGGCCGGCGCCTGGCTCGCCCGGCCCGGTTACGGTGTGGGGCCGGCCTGGGGTACGGCCTGGAGGGCGACGGCGACGGGGTGCCCGGCGGCGAGGCCCGCGGCGTCCACGGCCATTTGCAGGTCGGTCAGGCTGTGCGGGCCGCCGAAGCGGATGTCGTCGCTGGACAAGATCACCTGCCAGCGATATCCGGCGGGCGGGGTCGTCAGCATATCGGCGGCGAGGGTGACGTGCAGTGCGTCTTTGAGGTTGACCACCAGCAGGAGATCATCCTGGCCCGTGGGCGAGGAATAGCGCAGGGCGACAGTGTTGTCGTCCAGAGCCGTGCTGTCCCAATGGGCGCGGCTGCGGTCGCGGAAGGCGGGCAGGCTCTGGCGCAGGGCCAGCAGTTCGCGGTAGAGATCGAGGGTTTGCGTATGCGGGAGATCGTCCGCCTCCTCCCAGCGCAGCTTCGACGCGTCGAAACTACTGGTCGCCTGCGGATCGGGAATCTCCGGTCCCTGGAAGGCGACAAAATGGGCAAATTCCTTGCGCCGGCCCGTGGTGACCAGTTCGCCCAGCGCGGATTCGTGGTCCGTGAAAAAGAGGAAGGGGCTTTCGGCGGCCCATTCCTGGCCCTGGAAGAGCAAGGGCGTGTACGGGCTAAGCAAGAGCAGGCTGGACACGGCGCGGTACGTGGCGCGGCCCACGAGGGCGCTTAACCGTTCGCCAAACGCGCGATTGCCGATCTGATCGTGGTTCTGGATGCTGTAGATAAAGTGGGGCGGGTCAAATCGGGTGGGGTCGGTGCCCCGGTTGCGGCCTCGGAACGCGGAGTGCTGCCCCGTGTAGAACCACCCCTGGCGCAGCGTGGCGGCCACATCGGCGGCGCTGCCGGTGTAATCGGCGAAATAGCCCTCGTTGTCGCCGGCCACCGCGGACTGGATCTGGTGGTGGAAGTCGTCGGCCCAGACGGCGTCCATCCCGGCGCCGCCCTCCGCGGTGGGGGTGAGCACCCACATCTCGTTGCGATCGTCTTCCGCGCAGAGGACAAAGTGCCGCCCGGCGGGCAGGCTCGCCCGCACCTGCTCCGATAGATCCTGCAAGATATGGCGCTGCTTGTTGTCGAGCAGGGCGTGGGTGGCATCGAGCCGCAGGCCATCCATGTGAAACTCGTGCGCCCAGTAGAGCGCGTTGGCGATAAAGAACGCGCGCACCTCCGGGCGGCTAAAGTCGATGGCCTCGCCCCAGGGTGTTTGCTCCTCGGCGGTGAAGTAGTGTGGGCTGAAATCGCGCAGGTAGTTGCCGTCCGGCCCCAGGTGGTTGTAGACGACATCCTGGATGACGGCCAGGTCCTGGGCGTGGGCGGCATCGACCAGGCGCTTCAGACCGTCCGGCCCGCCATAGGTGTGGGCGGGCGCGAAAAGGCACACGCCGTCGTAGCCCCAGTTGCGGTTGCCGGGGAAGTCGGCCACCGGCATGATCTCGATAGCGGTGACGCCCAGCGCCTGGAGATAGGGCAGCCGTTCGATGAAGGACTCGAACGTGCCGGCGGGCGTGACCGTGCCGATATGGGTTTCGTACAGGACGAAATCTTCCAGGGGCCGGCCCTGCCAGGTCTGGTCGGTCCAGGGGAAGTTGGGGTTCACGACCGCGCTGGGGCCATGCACGCTCTCCGGTTGGTAGCGGCTGGCGGGGTCGGGGCGCCGGGTCTCCCCGTCGAGGACGTAGAGGTAGCGGCTCCCGGCCGTCAGGCCCGGAATGTCGCCCGCGAAGTAGCCGTCGGCGGCGCGGCTCAGCGGTCGGCGCCCCACTTCCTGATCGTGGTCATCCAGGACGGCGACCTCGACTTGCCGGCGATCGGGGGCCCAGACGCGGAAATGGACACCATCATCCTGGAGTTGCGCGCCGATTGGCAGTTGCCAGGTCATTAGCTGCTCCTTAATCTAAATAGTGATACTGAATATTCGGTTCGGGCGGCACGGCGGCCGCGCCCCGTCCTGGCCGCCAGATTTCGTCCCCCCCCTTGGGCGGTTGCTCAGGCTCAGGACGCGGCTGGCGTAGCAGGACCAGGGAGCGGGCCTTGAGGGTGAAGCGCTGCCCGCAAGGCAGCCCGCGCACCGGAACCGAGTTCGGTGACGCCGTGTCGACCAGCACCTTCCAGGTCGGGTCCTTTTTCTGGCCCGGCAGCCGGAACGGCACATCGCCCCAGTAGCCATTGACCAGCATCAGCAAGATATCGTCCTCGATATGCTCGCCTTTGTCATTGGATTCATCCATGACCGCGCCGTTCAGCAGCATACCCAGGACGCGGACGCGACCGTTGGCCCACTCCTCCTCGGTCATGTCGGCGCCGGTGGGACTGATCCAGCGGATATCCTGGATCTCGGAGCCGTGAATGCTGCGGCCCTGGAAAAACTTGCGGCGATGCAGCACAGGAAACTCACGGCGGATGGCGATGAGCCGGCGCGTGAAGTCGAACAAGGCGAGGTCGGCGTCGTCCCACTCCCACCGGAACCAGCTAATCTCGTTGTCCTGGCAGTAGGCGTTGTTGTTCCCGCCCTGGCTGCGGCCACACTCGTCCCCGGCGTGGATCATGGGCACACCCTGGCTGAGCAGCAGGGTCGCCAGAAAGTTGCGTTCTTGCCGCTCGCGCAGGGCGCAGATCGCCGGGTCCTCCGTGGGGCCTTCCACGCCGCAATTCCAACTCAGGTTATTATTCTCGCCGTCCATGTTGTTTTCGCCGTTGGCTTCGTTGTGTTTTTCATTATACGAGACGAGATCGTTCAGCGTGAAGCCGTCATGGGCGGTGACGAAGTTGATGCTGGCCGATGGGCGGCGGCCGTTGTGCTGGTAGAGGTCGCTGCTGCCGCTGAGGCGGTAGGCCAGTTCTTGCACCTGGCTTTCGTCGCCGCGCCAGAAGCGGCGCACGGTGTCACGGTATTTGCCGTTCCACTCCGCCCAGAGCACTGGGAAGTTGCCGACCTGGTAGCCGCCTTCGCCCACATCCCACGGCTCGGCGATGAGTTTGACCTGCGAGATGATCGGGTCCTGGTGGATGGTATCGAGGAAGCTGGAGAGGCGGCCTACCTCGTGCAGCCCGCGGGCCAGGGTGGAGGCCAGGTCGAACCGGAAGCCGTCCACGTGCATTTCGGTGATCCAGTAGCGCAGGCTATCCATCACCAGTTGCAGGGTACGCGGGTTGAGCATGTTGAGCGTGTTGCCGGTGCCGGTGTAATCCATGTAGTAGCGCGGGTTGCCGGCGACCAGCCGGTAATAGGCGGCGTTGTCGATGCCCTTGAAGCTGAGCGTCGGCCCATAGTGGTTGCCCTCGGCGGTGTGATTATAGACCACGTCGAGGATGACTTCGATCCCGGCGGCATGCATAGTACGGACCATGGCCTTGAACTCGCGCACTTGCTCACCGACCATGCCGGCGCTGGAATACTCGGCATGGGGCGCGAAGTAGCCGATGGTGTTGTAGCCCCAATAGTTGGTCAAGCCCTTATCCCGCAAAGTCTTGTCATGCACGAAATGGTGAACGGGCTGCAACTCAATCGCCGTGATGCCCAGCCGTTGCAGGTAGGCAATCGATTCCGGCGTTGCCAGCCCGGCATAAGTGCCGCGTAACTCGGGGGCGATCTCCGGATGGCGCGCGGTGAACCCTTTGACGTGCAGTTCATAGATCACTGATTCGTGCAGCGGGGTGCGCGGCGGCGTGTCGTTACCCCAGAAGAAGGAAGGGTCGGTGACGACGGCCTTGGGCATCCCCGCCGCGCTGTCCTCGGTGTCCATCTCCAGGTCGCGGTCTTTGTCCAGACTATTCACGGGGTAGCCGAAGAGCGCATTACTCCATTTGACGGTGCCGTTGATGGCCTTGGCGTAAGGATCCAGCAGCAATTTATGCGGATTGAAGCGCATCCCCGCCTGCGGCTCGTAGGGGCCATAGACACGATAGCCGTACAACTGCCCCGGTTGGAGGCCGGGGATATAGCAATGCCAGACATAGTCGGTTTGCTCGGTCAGGGCGATACGGATGCGTTCGTGGGTCTCATCATCGGCCTCAAAGAGGCATAATTCGACTTTCTCGGCATTTTCACTGAACAGGGCAAAATTCACGCCTTGCCCATCCCAGGTCGCGCCCAGGGGATAGGGATTCCCCGGCCATACGGCCAGTTTATTGATACTCGGTAACAACGTGTTCCAAACCTCCGATATACAGCGGTCGATCCGGGCGCGGCGTGCCGGGCGGCGAGGCCCGGCTATTTAGACTAGATTTCGATTCGTTCCAGAAGAGCCACGGGAAAGACGGCGAGCACCTCGGCCAGGGCCAGCCCAACTTTGCCGTTGCGCTCCTGGGCCTCGACTATTTCGCCGGTAAATAGATTGCGATACGCCTGCCCGGCGCTCGCCGCGGGAATTTCCAGCCAGGTATCGGCCCAGACGGCGCCGACCGGCGTGACCCGCTCGCCGCTCTTCGCCAGGCCCGCCGTCAGCACGGGCACCACCACCAGCACCTGCCGGGCGCCGGCGCTGCGCGCAAAGGCGACGCTGCATTCTGCGTGCCGCCCTTGCGCCGTGAGCGGCGTGTAGGCGCCCGCCTGGAACAGTTCGACATGGTCGCGGCGGTAGGTGAGGGCGCGGTTGGTGACGAACAGCTTGATGCGGCCATCGGCTTTGGCTTCCACCAGGGCCGCCGCGCCCGCCGCATCCGCCACTGGCGCCACCTCGTCCAGCAGGCGGCGGCGCAGGCGGTAGTCCACCGGGCGGCGATTATCGGGATCGACCAGGCTGAAGTCCCAGAGTTCGTTGCCCTGATAAATATCGGGTACGCCGGGGCTGGTGATCTTCAGCAGCACCTGGGCCAGGGAGTTGAAGACGCCGTAATGGGCGATCTCCTGCTGGAAGGCCAGAAAATCGGGCAGGAAGCGATTGGCAGCATCGCGGCGCAAGATGGCGCGGATGAAATCGCTCACCGCCGCTGCGTAGGGTTCATTGGTATTGACCCAGCTACTGTGGACCTTGGCCTCGTTCAGCGCCTTGCGCATGTAGGCGTCTACGCGGCTGATGAGATCGTCGTAGGCGGCATCGTCCAGATCGGCCTCGAAGGGCCAGACGCCGAGCAGGGTCTGGTAGAGGAAGTATTCTTCGTTAGCGCTTGGCGCGGGTTGTCCATCGACGGATCGTTTATGCTTGCGGTTCCAGCGTGCCCAGCGACGCAGGGCCGCACGCCACTCTTTCGGGCGCTCGGACAGCACGTCAATGCGGGCGCGGACGTCCTCGCTGCGTTTCGTATCATGGGTGCTTGTGGTCAGGATCGAAGCGGGCCAGCGCCGCTGGCGGTCAGCCTGCTGTTTGTGGAAGTCGGCGGGACTGAGGCCGAAGTAGCCCGGTTCGCCACCGACCTCGTTCAGCGAGATGAGGCGGTTGTACACGTAGAAGGCGGTGTCTTCCAGCCCCTTGGCGATCACCGGGCCGGTCACTTGCTGGAACTTGAGCACGAACTTGACGCGGGCGATTTGATCGGCTTCGCTCAGATCCGCGTAGTCCTTCAACAGGAGAATGTCGCGCAGGAAGTCGAAGATGGTCAGGTCGGTGGCCGGGTTGCGCTGCTTGGCCCGCGCGACCGCCGTCTCGATATAGCCCTGGTCGCGCTTGTCGGGCACAGGGCGGCGCGCGGTGATGTAGGTGCGGTAGACCGGGAAGCAGGCGATCACCTCGCGGATGGCGTGGCGGATGCTGTTCAGCGTGAAGTCGCGGTAGTGGCGGTCGCTTTGCGAAATACGGTTGAGCATGTTGGTCAGCATGTTGACCTCGCTCGACAGGGACAGCCGCATAATCTGCTTCTTGCTCTCATAAACCATGTCGGCGAACTTGACGTTGTCGTCCGTGAAGGTCGTATAGAGCGCGTCAAACGCCTTGGCGTTGGCGCGATTCACGAACAGCCCGTTCACGGCGTTGGTGAACTCGTAGCCGGTGGTGCCGGAGACCGCCCAATCGGCGGGCAGGCTTTCGCCGCGACCCAGGATTTTCTCGACCACCGTATATAGAGGCCGGAAGGGGGCATCGCCCGCGCTGAGCGTGTCGATGCGCTCCAGCACGGCGGCCTCCAGGGCGGGGCGCTCGGCGTCGGGGATCGGTTCCGCGAGTTCGTCCATGCAGGCCCGGCAGAGGGCCAGCGCGTAGCCGTGCTGGACATCGTCCAGATAGCCCGCGGGATCGAGCAGTCCGTCGATATGGTCGATGCGCAGGCCGTTCGCTTTGCCGGTGGCGAGGAGGTGCAGGATGGTGCGGTGGGTCTCCTGGAACACCGGCAACTGGTCGACCTGGATGGCGGCCAGTTCGTTCACGTCGAAGAAGCGGCGGTAATTGATCTCTTCGCCCGCGATGCGCCAGAAGCTCAGGCGGTAGGGCTGCCCGTCCAGCAGGCGGTCCAGCAGATCGAAGCTGCGGGCATCGCCGGCCACGCCGTTGAAGGCAGCCACGTTGCGCTCGATGTGCGCCGTCACGCGGGGTTCGGTCGCGCAGAGGGTCGCCAGGCGGCGTTTGATGATCTCTTTCTCGCGGTTGCGCTCCAGCACGCGATCCCGGTCGGTCTCGTCGGGCGGCGGGAGATGCTGGAGGGCGGTAAGGATGCTCTGGTATTCGAGCGCCGCTTCGCTTTCGATGCCCAGTTCGTCGATGAGCGCGGCCTTGTCCCAGTCGAGAATCGCCTGGTACGACCCCGGTTCGATGGGGAAGGTGCGGTCATAGTAGTGCAGCCGGAACGTCCCTTCTTCCGGCAGAAAACTGAGCCGCAACTCCTGCTTCTCCAGCACCTTGCCGTACTGGTCGCCCAAAATGGGCAGCAGCACTTTATTGGTGATCTTGGTGTTGATGGGGTCCCACTCGATGTCGAAGTAGGGAGCGTAGACCGACGCGGGGCCGTTCTCCAGCACATCCATCCACCAGGTGTTGCCGAGTTGCCCGATGCCCATGTGGTTGGGCACGATGTCGAGCACCTGGTACATGCCGCGGCCATGGAGTTCGGCGACCAGCGCGTCGTAGTCCTGCCGGCTGCCGATCTGCGGATTGAGTTCATTGTGATTGACGACGTCGTAGCCGTGCAGGCTCTCCGGGTTGGCCGTGAAATAGGGCGAGGCGTATAAGTCGCTGATGCCGAGCCGGTGCAAGTATTCGACTTGCTCGCGGGCCTGCTGAAAGGTGAAGAAGCGATTGAGTTGGACGCGGTACGTCGCGGCCGGGACATGAGGCCCTGTGGCGAGCCGTGCGCGCACGGCGCTAACCAGCGCTTCGACTCGCGCATCGGCGTCCGCTGCGGGCGCAGGGGCGTCCTGAGTTTGTAGTGTTGTTACCATTGTTCTTTCCAGTTGAGATTGTAGTATTCCTGCCGTGGCTGCGCCGGCCGGCAACGTATGTCCATCCGGCTCCCGCGCGTTCGCTCCGGAGGTGGAGGCGCTATTATCCGTCATCGCTCCGTCATCACCACCTGGGTTGTCACGCATACATTCCTACATGCGTTGCGCGGCGGCACGGCAATACTGATCGTTAGTGGGCATGTGCATAAGAAAAGGGTCGACCTTGACCCTGCGGAGGAACTGCCGTAACTGCGATCATCGTCTTACCAGCCGGGCGATTCGCAGATTCTATCCTGACTATGACCAGTCCTGTGTATTACATAAGCAAATGTTGTGCCAAGCCACAACAGCACGCGGGTCAGGCGAACGCCGCCTGCCAGCGGGCGAGATCATGCATGATGACCAGCGCCCAGGCAATATCCGCGGTCATCTCCGCGGCCAACCGGCGCGCGCCGGCCTCGGAGTCTACCGCGGCGATCATGGCGACGAAGG
>JAICKM010001027.1 GCA_025927935.1 Chloroflexia bacterium
ACACCTCGGCGGCCAATTCGACCTTGCTCGGCAATACGTCCACACTGTGGGTCAGTCTCTGGGCGCTGCTGGTGCTGCACGAGGTGCTGGGGCGGCGCTTCTGGGTGGGCACGGCGCTGGCCCTGGTGGGCGCGGCGCTGATTGTCGGGCCGGATATGCGCGGTGGGGCAACCGACGCCTGGGGCGACCTGCTGGCGCTGGGCAGCAGTTTGTTTTATGCTGCGTATCTGTTGAGCACGGGGCGCGTGCGGCGCACGGCGGGCACCGTGGAGTTTATGTGGCTGTCGTCGTTCGGCGCGGCGATTGTGCTGCTGGTGTTCAACGTGGCGACGGGCCTCCCTCTGTGGGGCTTCACGTTCGATCAGTACGCGGCGCTGTTGGCGCTCGGTCTGATCTCGCATGTGGCGGGCTGGCTCTGTATCAACTATGCGCTCGGACATGTGCGCGCGTCGCTCACCTCGGTGAGCCTATTGGCCCAGCCGGTGATCACGGCCATCGCCTCGGTGCCGCTGCTCGGCGAGGCGCTGTCGGCGGCGCAGATTGTCGGCGGTGGGCTGGTGCTAGGCGGCATCTACCTGGCAAACCGCCGCCCGGCGACCCAGGACACCGCCGAACCCACCGGCGCCGGCGAACCCGCCACCTGACCACCTGCCGGGCGGCACGAGGATAATCCGCGCCGCCCGGCAGGTGGCTTATCCTGCCTGGGTGCCCTCGCGCTGCCTGATCTTAGCGGGCAGCGGAGCCGCGTTGCGTGCCGGGTCGCCGAGCGAGGTCAGGATCAGCAGCACGGCGAACACCACCAGCGGCAGCGCGTCCGTCAGCAGGTGGGTGACGGGCACGGCGGCTTGCGCGTCGTCGTAGACATGGTTCAGCGCGTGGAGCAGGCTGGCCGCCCCGGCCACGCGGATCAGCAGCCGGTGGGCGAAGGGATCGCGCGCAGCCCACAGCAAGCCCAGGCCCAGCGGCAGCAGAAACGCGCCCACATCGCCCTCATAGTGGCGGTTATAGGGCGGGAACGGGCCGATGTTGTAGAAGAACCACACCGGCGCCACCAGCAGCGCCAGCCCGGCCAGGGCATAGAAGATCCCACCCACCGCCACCATGAGGCGGGTCAACAGCATCCGATTCACAGCGTACCTCCATGCATCTGCGGTTGCCGCGCCGATTGGACCGCGTCGCGGCCATATTGCTCACCCAGCCACGCGGCCCAGGTAATCCGCCCCCGGTGCGGTCCGCCCGAGGTCAACTCGCCCGCCCGCAGCGCGGCAGCCGCGCGCCCAGGCATATGCACCGAGACGATCCGGCGCCGCATACCGCGCGCCGCCAGCCACGTCCTTGCCAGGTCGCCCAGCGTGTAGACAGTGGGGCCGGCAAAGTCGGGCAGCCGCCCGCCCGGTCCCGCCGCCACGGCCTGGCCCAGCCAGCCTGCCACATCGCGCGGGTCGCACGGCTGGAAGCGGAAGTCAGCGGGCAGCGGCACAAGCGGCAAGCGGGTCAGCATACCCAGCACCGTATCGACCAGCGAGTAGAACTGCGTGGCGCGCATGATTGACCAGGGCACCCCCGCTTGCCGGACCAGCGCCTCGGCGGCCAGCTTATGCCGATAGTAGGCCAGCGGAACATGCTCGATGCCCACGATGGAGACATAGATAAAGTGGCCCACGCCCGCCGCGCGGGCCGCCGCCAGCAGCCGCCCGGTGCCCTCGACATCCACCGAGTCGGTCTTGCCGCCCCGGAAGGCGTCCAGTACCCGCCCGAAGCCGGCGGGCGTAGCCGCCGCCCCGATCCGGGCCGGTTCCCGCGCCGGCGCGGCAGAGGTCGGCGAGTTCGTCGCCGGGTGGATGTTAGTATCGACTCCGGCTACCGCTGCGGCCAGGCCCTGACCGGTTGCCAGGTCGGCCTGCGACCTCTCCACGTCCGGTGTATGCAGCGGGCGCGCCTGGCGGCTCAGCACC
>JAICKM010000265.1 GCA_025927935.1 Chloroflexia bacterium
ACTGTTCATGTCATGCTTTGCATAAGCGCGGTATGTGAACCTTGTCATAGATCGTTGTGACAGGGCGCGGGGGCACTGGGGACTTTAGGACGAGGGAGCCGGCAGCCATATGCCCCGCGCCGATGCGGGCGCAGCCGTCAGGAGAGCGTATGATTCGGGGGCGGCTGTACGGCTCACCTGCACGCAAGCCGAGACACTTCGCTTCGCTCAGAGTGACAATTCATCAGTAGTCGGTCAACCGCGACCTGTCATTCTGAGCGGAGCGAAGAATCTCCGTCTTGTCGGCTAAAAGACGAGACTCTTCGCTGCGCTCAGAGTGACAATTCATGTGTGACAGACTGCTCAAAGTGACAAGCCTGCCCACCCCGGCTGCGGGCGCAGCCGGGGCAGCACACGGCTTAGAATAGGCCGATGACGTTGCCCTCGGCGTCGATGTCGATGTTGGCGCCGCCCGGCGCCGAGCCGAGGCCCGGCATGGTGCGCATCTCGCCGCACAGGGGATAGATGAAGCCCGCGCCCGCGCTCAGTTCCACGTCGCGGATGGGCAGTTGATAGCCTTGCGGGCTGCCGATCAGCTTGGGATCGTGCGAGAGGCTGAGGTGGGTCTTCGCCATGCAGACGGTCAGGTCGTTGTAGCCCTTCTCCTGGTAGAGGCGCAACTTCTGCTCGGCCTTGGGTTCGTAATAGACCGACGCCGCGCCGTAGACCTGGGTGGTAATCGCCTCGATCTTCTGCTTGAGCGGCCAGTGGATATCGTAGAGATAGTGGAAGTGGTTGGGCAGTTCGGCGGCGGCGGCAATGGCCTCGCAGAGGGCCACCGCGCCGGCGCCGCCTTCGGTGAAGTGCGTGGACGGTACGGCGGCCACGGCCCCGGCGCCCAGACCCGCCTCCTGGATCATCGCCACCTCGCGGGCCGTGTCGGTGGGGAAGCGGTTGATGCAGACGACGCAGGGCACGCCGAAACGCTGCACATTCTGGATCTGCGTGATGAGATTGCTCATCCCGGCCTCTAGAGCCGCGGTATCCTCCTGCTCCAGGCGCGGATCGAGCGGCTTGCCGGCCACAACCTTGTAGCGCCCGCTGTGCATTTTGAGCGCGCGCACCGTCGCCACCATGACCACCACGTCGGGCCGCAAGTTACTGACGCGGCACTTGATATCCATGAACTTTTCCATGCCCATATCGGCGCCGAAGCCGCTCTCGGTGATCAGGTAGTCGCAACACTTAATGCCCATGAGATCGGCCAGCACGGACGAGTTGCCGTGGGCGATATTGCCGAACGGGCCGCAATGAACCAGGGCGGGGGTGCCTTCCAGCGTCTGCATCAGGTTGGGCTTGATCGCGTCGCGGAGCAGGGCGGTCATGGCGCCGGCCACGCGCAGGTCTTCGGTGGTGACCAGGCTGCCGTCGTAGCGCCGGGCGACGACGATGCGGCCCAGGCGGGCGCGCAGGTCCAGCATACTGGTGCAGAGCGCCAGCACGGCCATGACCTCGGAGGCCACGGTGATGTCAAAGCCGCTCTCGCGGGGGATGCCGTTCTCCTTGCCGCCCAGGCCGACGACGATCTGGCGCAAGGCGCGGTCGTTCATATCGACCACGCGCTTCCAGGTGATGGTCAGCGGGTCGATGTTCAGCTTGTTGCCGTGTAGCAGCGAGGCGTCAAGGAAAGCCGAGCAGAGGTTATGCGCCGCGCCGATGGCGTGGATGTCGCCGGTGAGGTGGAGGTTGAAGTCCTCCATGGGCACGATCTGGCTGTAGCCGCCGCCCGCCGCGCCGCCCTTGATGCCGAAGATCGGCCCCATCGACGGCTGGCGGATCGCCACGATGCTGCGCTTGCCCAGGTGCTTGAAGCCCTCGCCGATGCCGACCGTCGTGGTGGTTTTGCCCTCGCCCAGCGGCGTCGGGGTGATGGCCGTCACGTCGATATAGCGGGCGTTGGGCCGGTCCTGCAGCTTGGGCAGCGCCGCCAGCTTGATCTTGGCCTTATAGCGGCCATACGGTTCCAGGTCGTCTTCGTCCAGGCCCATCTGGGCGGCGATGTCCGTGATCGGCAGCATGGTGGCCGCACGCGAGATCTCCAGATCCGTCGGGAAAGGCATTACAGGCTCCATTTCTTCATTGAAATGAACGAGGCGTCCGCAGCTCAGGCCGCGGACCAGGGATCGTTTAACATGCGGCGCGCCGCTTTGATGGTATTCTGCACGAGCATGAGATTGGTGACGGGGCCGATGCCGCCGGGCACCGGGGTAATGGCCGACGCGACTTCCTGCGCGCTCACGAAATCGACATCGCCACGCATAGTCCCGTCCACCACGCTGACGCCGAAGTCGAGCACCACGGCGCCCGGCTTGAGCATGTCGCCGCGCACCAGGTTGGGGCGGCCCACGGCGCTAGCAACCACATCGGCCTCGGCCAGTAGGCGGCGCAGCACCGCCGGGGGGGTATGCGAGTGGGCGGTCGTGACCGTGGCGTTGGCGGCCAGCAGCATCAGCGCCAGGGGCCGGCCCACCACCGCCGACCGCCCGATGACTAGCGCCGATTTGCCGGCCAGGCTGATCCCGTTGCGTCGCAGCAGGGCGAGGCCCGCCTGGGGCGTTGGGGGCACAAAGTAGTCGAGGCCGCTATAGCTGAGCGCCAGGCGCCCGGCGTTTTCCGGGTGGATGCCGTCCACGTCTTTGGCCGGGTCGAGCACTTCGCTGACGGTCTCCGGCCCCAGCGGCGGCGGGAGGGGCATTTGCACGATCACGCCGGCCACTTCGGGCAGCACATTGAGCCGGGTGATCTCGGCCTGGAGCACGCCGCGCGTAGTGCGCGCGGGCAGATCGATCACCTGCGCGGGCAACTCGACCGTCGCGCAGGTCTTGAGAATCATACGCAGATAGCCCCGCGAGGCCGGGTCCTCGCCGACAATCACAATCGCCAGACCGGGCAAAACCGGGTGGCGGCGCTTCAGCACGGCGATGGCCGTCGCCGCCTCAGCGCGCAAATCGGCAGCCAGCGCGCGCCCATCGAGGATGCGCGCCGTGGCCGGCGGGGAAGTTACATGGGCCATACAGGGTCTGCCTCTCTATTCGTGTACCAATCGAATCGTTACCCCCACACCAAAACCCGGATAAGACCGGCCATTATCCGCCGCGCGGGATGCCCAGGAGCGCGCGGATACCACCCCAGATGATCAGCCCGATAAAGGCAAAGATGTTGCCCAGCAAGGGCAAGCGCAATGTGACCCACAACGGCTCGTGGCTGGTATGGGTCAGCAAAAACATCATCGTGACCAGGCAAAGGCCGGGCGCGAAAGGGAAATAGTTGCCCAAGCCCCGCCGCAAGAACAGGGCCACGCCCACGACGGGTCCCCAGAACAAAGGCGTCACAATACCGGGGAACCCGGTAACGAGACCCAACATCACGGCCAGTTCGACATCGCCCCAGGCCAGGCCCTCGCGGCCATAGCGGATGCGCCCCAGCACACGGCCCAGGCCATACATGATGAGCATGATCACGCCGCCGACCAGCGCGCCCCAGGCCACCCCACCCAGCCCGATTTCGGGCAGGACGAACCCGCCGAGCAGCCCACCCAGCGCCCCGGCCAGCAAGACCACCGTGAAGATCTCGTGGCGGCGCCAGTCCATGATCAGCACCGTGAGCAGCACGGCCAGATCGAACAGGTAGAGCAGGAAGCGCCCGTTCCAGCCACCCGCGCTGATATAGGCCAGCAGCGCCAGCAGGGCCATCGCGGCTTCGACGATGGGCCACCAGCGCGGCAGCGCCAGGCCGCAGACCCGGCAGCGGCCTCCGCGCCGCAGGTAGCCCCAGATGGGGATGGCATCGGCCCAGGGCAGCCGCCGGCCACGGCGGACGCAGGCCGGCGGGGCGAAGAGCGGCAGGCCCAGCGGCAGCCGCGCGGCGACCGTCGCCACGACACTGCCGGCCAGCAACCCGGCCAGCAGGGCCAGTACCGCCCCCAGCAGCCAGACGAGCGACGCTTCAGCGCTCAAGCGAGAAACTCACGATACGGCACCAGCACGGGATATACCTCTTAGCGATTACCACAGCGGACGCGATTGCGCTCGTGCTCGTCGAGCGTGGTGGCGAAAGCGTGCCCCCCGTTGCCGCAGGCCACGAAGTAGAGAGAGTCGTTGCGCTCCGGGTGGATGGCCGCCTCGATGGAGGCCAGGCCCGGATTGGCGATGGGGCCGGGCGGCAGCCCCGTGTGGACGTAGGTATTATAGGGATTGTCCACCGTGTTCGGATCGAGCCGCAAATACGGCCACCAGTCGCCTTCGTGACCCAGCGCATACTGCGTGGTGGGGTCGGCGTCGAGTTTCATGCCCTGCTTGAGCCGGTTGTAGAACACCCCAGCGATGCGCGGACGCTCTGCGTCTAACTGGGCTTCGCGCTCGACAATCGAGGCCAGCGTGACAATCTGGTGCAGGGTATAGCCGGTGGCCGTGACATCCTTCCGCATTTCGGGGGTCACCCGCTTGCCGAAGTTGGCGAGCATAATGTCGAGTACGCGCTGTTCGCGGTCCGTGCCGTGGCGGGGAAAGCCGTAGGTGTCGGGAAACAGATAGCCCTCGATCTCCCCGCCCGCCGGCCGGTCGGGCAAAAAGTCGTACTGGAACGTGCCGGTCATGGTCAGCGAGATGAAGCGGTCGCGGTCCACCAGGTCCAACCCGGCCAATTTGTCGGCGATCTGGCCGATACGCCAGCCTTCGGGGATCAGCACCTGGACCATAGTGGCGCTGGGGGCACTGGTAATCGCCTCGATGATCTGCTGGGGCGTCATCCCGGCGGACAACTGAAAATCACCCGCTTTGATCTGTTCCTCCGCGCCGCGCAGCTTGAGATCGATGCGGAACAGGGTGGCTGAATTAATGAGGTGGTTCTGCTCCAGGCGGGCGGCAATCGAGGCCACACTCTCGCCCTGGTTAATCGTGAACAATTGTTGCGCCGCCGACGCCGGCCCCGCCGCCCGGTTCAGGTCGGTGACGGCGTAGATGGTAATGCCGGCGGCGATGACACAAACGAGGACGACGAGTCCCAACAGATAGCGCAAGAGCCGAAAGACCGTGGACATAGCGCATTGTACCAGAGCCACGGCTCGCGTGGCAAATCGCCGGGGGGGTTCGCCGTCTCCCCTCGCCGTGCCGGCGAGGGGAGACGGCGAGTCGGGGCATGGCTGGATCCAGCTAGGCGGTCAACGCCTTATAGAGCGCATCAAGGGCCTGGCACAGGCGCTCGGCCCCGCGATAATCATCGTGCAAATGGCTGCTCAAGAGACTATAGACGAGAATACATCCATCGGGCGCCTCGGCATAGCCGTTGAGCGATGCCTGGCTCAGGTCGCTGCCGCCCTTGCCGCCCCACGCGCGGATCTTGCCGTGAAAGCATCCGGCGTCGCGTGCCCCGTCGCCACGGGCCAGGATGGTATGCATCTCGGCGGCCAGGGCGGGCGGCAGGTCGCCTCCCGCGCGCAGATAGCGCATCAGGCGCAGCATGGCACGTGGGGTACTCACATTGTCTAATTGATCCAGAATGCGATATGTTTCGGGGCGGGTATAGCGCTGGTAGCGGTAGACCGGCTCGGTGGCCTTCTCGATCTCGCGGGTGGACAGGCCGGCGGCGCGCGCCGCGACCTGCCCGATGCAGGCCGCCTGGGCGGCGGGCGGCAGGGCGGCAAAACGGGCTGTGGCGTTGATCAGATCGGCCGGTGGAAATTCGGGGTCCAGCCCCGCGATGATGATGTAGTACTCGCGCGTGGGCAAGACGACGCGCGTCTGCTCCAGGCCCAGGCGGGCGATCAGCCGGTGCGGCGCGTCGAGGCCGATCAGCTTGAAGAGCACATCGCTGGCCGTGTTGCCGCTATGGTAAATCATCATCTGGGCCAGGCGGCGCAGGGGCGAGAGCTGCGGTTTGCGATCGCCGAGCGAGGCCGCCGCCCGCACGGTGGGAATGGCCGTGTCGAGGGAGCGGCGCCCGGCGGCCACGTCCTCGAAGAGCGCATGGAGCACAAACAGCTTGAAGCTGCTCGCCAGCGGAAAGATGTCGTCCGCCCGGTGGGCATATTGCGCGAGGACGGTCTCGCCGTCGGGGGCAAGCAGGACGGCGGCGCCCCCGGCGTGCCCACCCACCCGGCTCAGCAAATGATCGACTCGCTCTGTATCCGGTTGCCCCATGATTCCTCCTCGCCCACCCGCAGAATTGCCGCGCTGTATTATAGCACCTCCCGCCACGCAGTCCACAACCGGACGCGCCCGGCTGACAACGGCGCGCTCATGGAGTATGATACGGATACGGCGCCCACCGCGCCGCAATTACTGAAAAGGGAGCGTGCAAACCCAGCCATGGAACAGAATCCGCAGACCCTACCGGGCGCCGGTGCCCGACCGTTCCAATTGACCCGCCGGGGGATTGTGTTGCAACCCGACCCCGCGCAGCCGTTCGAGCGGGGCGGCGTGCTCAATCCCGCCGCCGCCGTGTTCGACGGCACTGCCTATCTCTTCTACCGGGCCGTCGATATCGAACCCGAGAACTACTCGCGCATCCTGATCGCCACCTGCGCCCTGGACCCCGCCGGGCAGATCGAGGCCCGGCGGCTCAACCGGGTCGCCCTGGAGCCGGAAGCGCCTTACGAGCGCTGGGCGGATGGAGCGGGCGGCGGCGTGGAAGACCCGCGCGTGACCCCGCTGGACGGGATGTACTACATGGCCTATACCGGCTACGGCACCGTGGACGGCGTCACCGCGCCGCGCATCGCCCTGGCCCGCGCGACCGACCCGTTTAGCTGGGAGCGCATAGGGCTGGTCCACTTTGCCCCCGTGACTCTCAGCGTGAGCGGGATCGAGACGAGCGTGGACCTCGACAGCGTGCCCAACAAGGACGCCATCCTGTTCCCGGAGCAGATCGGCGGGCGCTACTGCATGATGCACCGGCCCATGTTCCCGCCCAGCACCGGCATCCCGCAAAGCATCTGGCTGTCGTGGAGCCGCGACCTGATCCACTGGGAGGATCATCAGGTCGTGCTGGCGCCGGCGCTGCCATGGGAGAGCCTGAAAGTGGGCGGCGGCACCCCGCCGTTGCGGACGCCGGACGGCTGGCTGACCTTCTACCACGGCGTCGAGGGCCGCTCCGACTCCGACCCGACCCGCCGCTACCACGCCGGGGCGCTGGTGCTCGACCTGGACCACCCGGCCCAGGTGGTCTACCAGTCGCCGGTGCCGGTGCTGTCGCCGGAAACGGGGGAGGAAACTTCGGGTGTCGTCTCCAACGTGGTCTTCCCGACCGGCGTGGTCGCGCACGCCGATGGGCAGATCGACGTGTACTACGGCATGGCCGACCAGGCCATCGGCCTGGCGACGACCACGCTCCACACGGGGCGCTAAAGGGCGGGTAGCGAAGCCGCGCCGTCCCGTTAGAGGATGAGCATGGCGTCGCCGAAGGAGTAGAAGCGGTACGCCTCGCGCACGGCTTCCTCGTAGGCGGCCAGCAGGCGCTCGCGGCCCACCAGCGCGCTGACCAGCATGAGCAGCGTGGATCGCGGCAGGTGAAAGTTGGTGACCAGGCTGTCGGTGACGCGGAAGCGGAAGCCGGGATAGATAAACAACTGGCTCCAGCCCAGCGCGGGCCGCAGCGTGTCGTTGCCGGCATCGCCCAGCCCCTGCTCCTGGGCCACGGTCTCCAGCACGCGCACGGTGGTCGTGCCGACGACGACGACCCGGCGCCCGGCGGCGCGCGTGGCGTTGATCGCCGCCGCCGTCTCCGCGGGCAGTTCGTACCACTCGCGGTGCATCGGGTGGGTGCGCGGGTCGTCCTCCTGCACGGGGCGGAAGGTGTCCAGACCGATGTGCAGCGTGACCGTGGTCCAGCCGATGCCCTTCTCGCGTAGGGCGGCAATGAGGCGCGGAGTGAAGTGCAGGCCCGCCGTCGGCGCGGCGGCGGAACCGGGCACGCGGGCGTAGACGGTCTGGTAACGCTCTGGGTCGGCGAGCGATTCATGGATGTAGGGCGGCAGCGGCATCAGGCCGATGCGGTCAAGCCAGGGTTCGGGTGGCTGATCAAAGCGCAGCAGCCGCCCGCCGATCTCCGTGCGCCCGATGATCTCGGCCTCCAGCACCGCGCCGGCGGGCGGGCCGGGCCGCCCTTCGCGCGCCGCCGACGAAAAGATCACGCGCGTGCCGGGCCGCAGGCTGCGCCCCGGCTTGACCAGCGCCTCCCACACCAGGTTGCCCACCGTGGGGGTGGTCGTCGCCGGTTGCTCAGCAGCGGGGCGCAGCAGCAGCGCCTCGATGTGGCCGCCGGTGGCCGCCTTGTGGCCCAGCAAGCGGGCGGGCAGCACGCGGCTCTCGTTCGCCACGAGCAGATCGCCCGACTGGAGATAGCTTAGAATGTCGGTGAAGCGCCGGTGCGCGATGGGGCCGCCGTCGCGGGGCAGCACCAGCAGGCGCGAGGAATCGCGCGGTTGGGCCGGAGTCTGGGCGATGAGTTCAGGCGGTAAGTGATAATCGAAATCGCTGGTATGCATCGATATTGGACTACTTCTGGAACAGGCGCAACAGCACGTTGAGCACAATGGTCAGGATCACGCTGAGCAGGATCATGGTGACGATAGGGGCGAAGCAACTGATGCCACCCACCTGGATATTG
>JAICKM010000673.1 GCA_025927935.1 Chloroflexia bacterium
CAGCAATTGCTGTTCGGCGGCCTCGCCGATGCTGGGGATGGTGCAGCCCGCGGCTTGCTTGTGCCCGCCGCCGCCAAAGCGCGTGGCGATGGCCGATACGTCGGTGCCCGGATTGGAGCGCAGGCTGACGCGGGTGCCGTCACCCCGCTCCTTGAGCAAGGCAAAGACCTTCATCGAGCGCACGCCGGACAGAAACGATGCCAGCCCCTCGGTTTCTTCCTCGCGCGCCCCCGTTTCGCGCAGCATTTCACGGCTGATCGTGGTCCAGAGCGTCCGCCCGTCGGTCTTGATCGTGGCGAGGGCGCGGCTCCAGAGCATGACCTGGGAGAGCGGGCGGGTGTTGAAGATCGCCTCGTTGATCGAGTAGAGTTGCGCGCCGCGCTCCATCAACTGGGCGGCGGTGCTCATCGTGCGCGCCGTGGTGTTCGACGTGCGGAAGCCCAGTGTGTCCGTGACGATGCCCAGCAGCAGCCAGTTCGCGGCGGCGGCGTCCGCGTCCAGGTCCAGCGCACGCAACAACTGGGGGATCTGCTCGCCCACGGCAGCGGCGGACGAGTCGATCACATTCAACTGACCGTATTCGAGATTGGTCGGGTGGTGATCGAGATTGAGCACGGGCCGCTCGGCCAGCCGCTTCTGGTTGGCCGTGTAGACATTGCCGAGCCGGATGGGGTCGCTGGTGTCGAGGATGACCCAGGCGTCGGGCGGGGGGCCGGGCGCGGTGGCACCGACGACGACCTGAGGCGCAGCCTTGTCGAGCAAGAAGGGCGCGAAATATTCCGGCAGCGGGTCGGACGAGAGCACGGTCACGTCGTGGCCGGCCTGGCGCAGCATGTGGGCCAGGCCCATGTTGCTGCCCAGCGAGTCGCCATCGGGGCTGACATGCAGCGCCATCCAGATGCGGTGATAGCGGCGGATAAACGCGGCGGCCGCGTGGTAGTCTTCGACTCCCAGCGGCCGCTCGGCGGAATTACGGATTGTGGTTTTAGACGCGGCAGCCGCGGTACCGGGCACGTCGGCAGACATCAGTTCGCTGAGTCTTTCTCCTGCTCAATCTCCGCGAGCAGGCGCGCGATACGATCACTATTGGCAACGGAAGGATCGTTGCGGAAGCTGATCTCCGGCGCGTAGCGCAGATCGATGCGCTCGGCCAACTCGCGGCGCAGGAAGCCGCTGGCATGCTCCAGCGCATTCTGCGTCGCCTTCTGCTCCTCCGGTGTGCCCATGACGCTGTAGAAGACGCGGGCGTGGCGCAGGTCCGGGCTGACCTCCACGCTGGTGATCGTGACGAACCCCAGCCGGGGATCTTTGAGTTCGCGCTGGATCAGCACGCTGATCTCACGCTGGATCAGGTCGGCGACCTGTTGTTGGCGACGAGTAGGCATAGGGGACCTCCAGAACAGACCGGCCCGGAATCCGGGGCCGGGGGCAGCGCCCCCGGCGGGATTCCAGACCGGCACGCGGGTCTAGCTGACGCGCTCTTTGTGGTAGAACTCGAGGTTGTCGCCCACCTGGAAGTCGTTGAACCCATCCAGGCTGAGGCCGCACTCATAGCCTGCCGCCACATCGCGCACATCGTCCTTGAACCGCTTGAGCGCCTTGACGCCGCCCTCATGCACCACGGTGCCGTTGCGCAGCACGCGCACCGTGCCGCTGCGGGTGATCTTGCCGTCGGTGACGATCATCCCGGCGGCCTGCTCATTGTGCGGCAGGCGGAACACCTCACGCACCGTGGCGAAGCCTTCGGTCTGATCCTTGTACGTCGGATCGAGCATCCCGGCCATAGCGGCTTTGATGTCGTCGATCAGATTGTAGATGATGTTGTAGAAGCGCACGTCGACCCCGGCGGCGTCGGCGGCGCGCTTGCCCGGCACGTCGGGCCGGACGTTGAAGCCGATGATGATCGCGCCGGAGGCCACCGCCAGCGAGACATCGGACTCGCCGATGCCGCCGGTGCCTTCGTGCAGGATCTTCACCTGCACATCCGCCGTGCTCAACGTATTGAGCGCCTGGCGAATGGCTTCCAGCGAGCCGCGCACGTCCGCCTTCAGGATCAGCCGCAGTTCCTTAACCTTGCCGGCGTTGATATGGCTGAACATATCTTCCAGCGTCAGCGGGCGGCTGGTCTGCATCAACGTATCGAGGCGCTGCTGGCGCGACCGCTTCTCGGAGACTTCGCGGGCCGTCTTTTCGTCGGGCACCACCTGGAAGACATCGCCGGCCATGGGCACATCGGCCAGGCCCTGGATCTCGACCGGGGTGGCCGGCTCGGCCTTGCGCAGGCGGCGGCCCTTATCGTCCTGCATGGCCCGGACGCGGCCCCAGACGGAGCCGGCGACCAGGTAGTCGCGCAGGTTGAGCGTGCCGTTCTGCACAAGCACCGTGGCGATGGGCCCCTTGGTCCGGTCGCGCTCGGCCTCGATCACGGCGCCGAGCGCCGCGCGGTGCGGATTCGCTTTCATATTGAGCAGTTCGGCCACGACCAGGATGACTTCGAGCAGCTTGTCGATGTTCATGTGCTGGCGGGCGGACACCGGCACGTACTCGGTCTCACCGCCCCATTCGACCGGGACCAGCCCATGCTCCGAGAGCTGTTGCTTCACCCGGTCGGGGTTCGAGTCTTCCTTGTCGATCTTATTGATGGCGACGATGATCGGCACGTTGGCGGCCTTGGCGTGGTTCAACGCCTCGACCGTCTGCGGCATCACGCCGTCGTCGGCGGCCACCACCAGGATGGCGAGGTCCGTTACCTGGGCGCCGCGGGCACGCATGGCCGTGAAGGCTTCGTGGCCCGGCGTATCGAGGAAGGTGATCTTCTTGCCCTGGATCTCCACCTGGTAGGCGCCGATATGCTGGGTGATACCGCCCGCTTCCTGCGCGACCACGTTCGTCGAGCGGATCGCGTCGAGCAGCTTGGTCTTGCCGTGGTCTACATGGCCCATGATGGTTACCACTGGGGGCCGGAGGACCGCCTGCGGGTCCTGCTCGGGCGGGAGTTCCGCCGCAAGCTGCTCCTGCGCGGCGTCCATTTCGGGCTTGGCCTCTTCGGTCGTGTAGCCGAGATCGGTCGCCACGACGGCTGCCGTCTCATAATCGATCTGCTGGTTGATGGTCGCCATGATGCCGTTCTTCATCAGTTCGGCCACGACCACCGCGCCGCCGAGGCCCATGGCCTCGGCCAGATCTTTCACCGACATGACTTTGGGCAGGACCAACGGTGTGAGGCGCCGGTCCACGGTGGATGCGCGGGGGCCGCCGCCCGGACCGCCGGGACCGGACCGGCCACCGGGGCGATTGCCGCCGAAGCCGCCGGGGCGTCCGCCGGGCCGGTTGCCGCCGAAGCCGCCACCGGGGCGGTTGCCGCCACCGGGGCGATTACCGCCGAAGCCGCCGCCAGGGCGCGGGCCACCGCCGGCAGGGCGATTGCCGCCGAAGCCGCCACCAGGGCCGCCAGGGCCGGCGGGACGATTACCGCCGAAGCCGCCACCAGGGCCGGCGGGACGGCGTGCCGGGGGACCGGCAGGTCGGGGAGCGCGTCCGCGGGGGGCGGGCACGTTTTTGGTCTCTTCGGCGTCGTCCGTCCCGTCGCCGTTAGCGCCGGTCCCGCGTGGAGCGGGAGTGCGAGCCGGGGTAGCAGGGTCGAGTTTTCTATCTTGTGGCATCCTTTTACCTCCTGAGCGACCCTGCTGTGACCTTATGTGGGCTTTGCTGGCCCCTCCGAAGGTCCGGGTGGAGACCCGGACTCCTCGCTTGCCACAGGGGCCGCGTCACCGCCCGCGTCTGTTGCGGATGCAGGCAGGGTTTCACTATATGCCTGGAGGATACCTTTATCCTCCAGGTTGATCGCCGTTTTGAGTGCATACTCTAACGACTTTTTTTGCAGTGCTGCGGTCCAGCACGCACGATTGCGGCAGAGATAGGCGCCGCGCCCGGAACGCTTCCCGGTCGGATCGATTTC
>JAICKM010000541.1 GCA_025927935.1 Chloroflexia bacterium
GCCAGGACCCGGATGCCGTCTTTCAGCCAGGGACGGCTCTCTGCTTTCCGGAGCAACCCGCTACTCGTCTCCCTCAGCGCGTGCTTTCATTATACCAACTCCCCGCCCGCGCACCAATGGCACGGCGTCCGTCCAAAGACCGATTTCGCGCCGGGCATAGGGCCATGCCCGTGTCACTCTTCGCTGCGATCAGAGTCTCGTCTTGTCCCCCAACGAGACGGGATGCTTCACTGCGTTCAGCATGGCATTGGAGGCTTGTCACTTTGAGCGCAGCGAAGAGTCTCATCTTGTACCCCAACGAGACGAGATGCTTCACTGCGTTCAGCATGACAATAGAGCAGCCGCGAGCCGGTTTGAA
Source organism: Chloroflexia bacterium (assembly GCA_025927935.1). The sequence goes on from JAICKM010000541.1 coordinate 359, forward strand.
ACCGGCTCCTACACCTCAACGGCCGGCTCTGCGAATTTATGTGCAACCATCTAATGCATCCCACTGCCCCGTGGCACTCTTCGCTACGCGCAGAGTCTCCGGCGGGGCGATCCAGCTTGCCGCCGATCTGAAATTGATCGCACGAAATCCGCCGTGAGTATTTACTTTTTATTGAAAGTTTGGTACAATGAAGAAAACCGACGCGTCGGTCGGTTTTTGGAAAGAGGGAACGATGCTCAAGGAACAGGAACGCAGCCAGACGCGCCGCCAGCGGATCCTCGATGCCGCCGTGCAGGTATTCACGCGCAAAGGCTACCGGGACGCCGGGATGGAAGACATCGCCGCCGAGGCCGAGACCTCGAAGGGCGGGTTGTATTTTCATTTCCCCAGCAAGCAAACCATCTTCCTGCAACTGCTGGAGCGCATGGCCGTGTTGCTCATGGAGCGCACGGAGAGCGCGCTGCTGGCCGAACCCGACCCCATCAGCCGGGCCGACGCCGCGCTGCGCGTGGTGTTGCACACCTTCGCCGCCCATCGCGGGCTGACGCGTCTGTTCCTGGTCGAGGCCCTGGGCGCCGGGCCGGAGTTCAGCGCCAAAATCATGGGCCTGCACGGCCAGTTCACCGACTTGATTAAACGCCACCTGGACGACGCGGTGAGTCAGGGCGCCATTCCGCCTCTGGATACCGATCTAGCGGCTCAGGTCTGGTTCGGGGCGCTGAACCAGATAGTTACGCGCTGGGCGCTGGCCGAGACGCCCGGCAATCTCGAAGACGCTTACCCTGCCCTGCGGGCTGTGCTGCTGCGCAGCATCGGCGTGCCTGCCGAGCCTATTTATGGATGAGACAATGATGACCCTACAGATCGAAACACCGGCAACCTCCGTCCGCACCCGTTTGGAGACGGCACAAGAGCAGGCGCGGCGCAGCGGCACGCCCGTGCTGGTCAGCTTCAGCGAGCCGCTGCCGTGGCGCGACCCGCTGGCCTTTTTCGCCGGAAGCAGCCCGGCGGCCTATGACCGCGTCTACTGGGAAGCACCCAACGGGGAACTGATCCTGGTGGGCATCGGCGCGGCGCGCACGTTCAGCGGTGTGGGCGCGGACCGCTTCACCGCCATCGCCGCCGCCTGGCGGGATCTCCTGGCCCACGCGCAACGTGATGCGATACCCACCGACCTGGCGACGCTACCCGGCGTGGGACCCACGCTGCTCGGCGGCTTCGCCTTCGACCCGGAGCGCCCCCATACGGCCCCCTGGACCGGCTACTCCGACGGATTGATGATCCTGCCGCGCTTCCTGTTGACCTGCGCCGCTGGGCGGACGGTCCTCACCACCTGCGTGGTAGTCGAAGCCGGGATGGATGCCACCGTCGAAGCGGCGCGGGTGGAGCGCGAACGGGCCTGCCTGCTTGCCGCGCCCGACCGCGTGGACTCCGCCCCGGCAGCGCGCCCGGCCCTGAACGTCGCGGACATCTTGCCCGCCGACGGCTGGAAAGCCGCCGTGGCTGGAGTTGTGGCCGACATCCAGGCCGGGGCGCTGGAGAAGGTGGTGCTGGCCCGCGAAGTCGCGGTGAGGGCGGAAACGGCGCTCGACCCGGTCGCCACGCTGCGCCGCCTGCGCGCGGGCTACCCCGACTGCTACGTCTTCGCCGTGGCGCGCGGATCGCGCTGCTTCCTGGGTGCGACGCCTGAGCGGTTGGTGCGCCTGGCGGACGGCACGGTCCAGGCCGCCTGCCTGGCGGGCACCACCCGGCGCGGCGCCGATGCCGCCACGGACGCCGAACTGGGCGCGGATCTGCTCGACAGCGCCAAGAACCAGGAGGAGCACGCCGTCGTCCGGCGCATGCTGGGCGACGCGCTGGCCGCCGTGTGCAGCGAAGTAGACGTGCCCGCGACGCCCGTCCTGCTGCGCCTGCGCAACGTGCAGCATCTTTACACGCCGATCCGCGGGCGGCTGCGCAACGGCACGTCGCTGCTGGAGCTGGTGGCCCGGCTGCATCCCACTCCCGCCGTCGGCGGCTTCCCGCGCCCGGCGGCGCTGGCCCGCATCCGCGCCTGCGAAGGCATGGACCGCGGCTGGTATGCCGGCCCAGTGGGCTGGATGGACGCCCGCGGGGACGGGGAGTTCGCGGTCGCGCTGCGCTCCGCGCTGGTGGACGGCCCTGTTGCCCGCGCCTTTGCCGGGTGCGGCATCATGGGCGACTCGCGGCCCGACGACGAATATGCCGAGACCCAGGTGAAGCTCCAGGCGGTCCTCTCGGCGCTGGGAGAGACTCGGTAATGAACGCGCAAGAGGTCCTTTTCGCCTACGTTGACGCCTTCGTCGACGAACTCGTGCAGAGCGGCGTGCGCAACGTCTGCATCTGCCCCGGTTCGCGCTCGACGCCGCTGGCGCTGGTGCTGGCTCGCCGCAGCGACCTGCGTGTCTGGATGCATGTAGACGAGCGGTCGGCATCTTTCTTCGCGCTGGGCATGGCGAAGGCGAGCCGCGAACCAGTGGCCCTGGTCTGCACGTCGGGCACGGCGGCGGCTAACTTCCTGCCCGCGGTGGTGGAAGCCCACCTGAGCCGCGTGCCGCTGTTGGTGCTCACGGCGGATCGCCCGCACGAGTTGCGCGACAACGGCGCGCCGCAGGCCATCGATCAGATCCGGCTCTACGGCGGCTATGCCAAGTGGTTCGCCGATATGGCGCTGCCGGAAGCGACGGACAGTATGCTGCGCTATGCGCGCACGATGGCTGCCCGCGCCGCCGCCACCGCCCGCGCTGTGCCGGCAGGCCCGGTCCACCTCAACTTCCCCTTCCGCGAGCCGCTGGTGCCGCTCCCGCCCCCTGCCGATGAGACAGCTGGCGCGGTGCGCCACCCCTACATGACGGTGGCCGCCGGGCTGCGCGAGGCCGCGCCCGCTATGGTTGATCGGCTAGCCGCCTCGCTGGCCGCCTCGCCACGCGGCCTGATCGTCTGCGGGCCGCAGGACGACCCTGCCCTGGCGCCCGCCGTGACGGCCCTGGCCGCGCACCTGGGCTACCCGGTGCTGGCCGATCCGCTCTCCGGCGTGCGTTGCGGGGAGCATGTCACGCCGCTGGTGATCGACAGCTACGATGCCTTCCTGCGCGATGGCGAGTGGGTGGCCGGGCACACGCCCGACCTGGTGCTGCGCTTCGGCGCCATGCCCACGGCCAAGCCCTTCCTGCAATATTTGCAACGCTTCCGCGACTGCCGCCAGATCGTGGTCGATGCCGCGCCGGGCTGGAACGAGCCGACCGGCCTGGCCGCCGAGATGATCTACGCGGACCCGGCGGGCCTCTGCGCCGCGCTGGCGGCGCAGGATGTCGCGCCGGTGGACGGCGACGCTAACGCCGCCTGGCGCGAGTCCTGGTGCGCGGCCAATCGCAACGCACGCGCTGCCATTGCCAGGAAGCTAGACGGCATGAGCGACCTGTTCGAGGGCAAGGTCTTCGCCGAGCTCGCCGAACTGCTGCCCGCCGGGGCCACTCTGTACGTGGGCAACAGTATGCCGGTGCGCGATCTCGACACCTTCTTGCCGGCGGGCGAGCGCCCGGTGCGCTTCCTGGCGAACCGCGGGGCCAACGGCATCGACGGCGTGGTGTCGAGCGCGCTGGGGGCGAGCACGGACGGCGGACCACTGGTGCTGGTCATCGGCGACCTCTCCTTCTACCACGATATGAACGGGCTGCTGGCGGCCAAGCTGCACCGGCTGAACGCGACCATTGTGCTGCTCAACAACGACGGCGGCGGCATCTTCTCGTTCCTGCCGCAGGCCGCGGAAGCCGATCACTTCGAGCAGCTATTCGGCACGCCCACCGGGCTGGACTTCCAACCGGCCGTGGAGATGTACGGCGGGCGCTTCGTGCGCCCGGCCACGTGGGACGCCTTCCGCGCCGCCGTGCGCCAGGGGATGGGCGGCGACGGGCTGACGGTGGTGGAGGTGCGCACCGACCGCGCGCAGAACGTGGCCGCCCACCGCGCCATCTGGCCGGCGGTGAGCGCGGCGATCAAGGGCGGCGAGGGCTAAGGCGATGAGCCGCTTGACGATCAATGGAATCGAATATTATGTCGAGTGCCAGGGCGAGGGCGCTCCCCTCTTGCTGTTGCACGGCTTCACCGGCAGCAGCGCGACCTGGGCGCCGCACGTCGCGGCCTGGCCCGCCCGCGCTATCGCCGTGGACCTGGCCGGCCACGGGCAGACCGCCGCGCCCGCGGACCCGACCTGCTACCGCATGGAAGCAACCGTGGCCGATCTGGTCGCCCTGCTCGATCAGTTGGGCGTAGAACGGGCGCATGTATTCGGCTACTCCATGGGGGGCCGGGTGGCGCTCCATCTCGCCGCCGCGCATCCCGACCGGGTAGCGACGCTGATCCTGGAAAGCGCCTCGCCGGGCCTCGCCACGCAGACCGAGCGCGAGGCCCGCGTGGCCGCCGATACGGCGCTGGCGGCGAGCATCGAGCGCGACGGCATCGCGGCGTTCGTGGACCGTTGGGAAGCGCTACCGCTGTGGGCCAGCCAGGCCCGGCTACCGGACGAGGTACGCGCCGGCCTGCGCGCCCAGCGGCTGAACAATCGCGCCGTGGGGCTGGCGAACAGCCTGCGCGGGCTGGGAACCGGCGC
>JAICKM010000518.1 GCA_025927935.1 Chloroflexia bacterium
CGGCAACCGGGCCGCGCAGGCCTTGTACATCCGGAGGGCGCTGCGCCGGCTCGGCATTGTTCGTCCCGTAGTGTGGACGCAGGACCCGCTAGCCGGGCCCTTGCTTGCGCATCTGCCCGCCGCACTGGTCATTTATGACGTCACCGACGACTGGACTGTCGTCCGATCCTTCAGTCCTGGGTATCGGGCCCGGATCGGGGCTGGCGACGCGCAACTGACCCGGCGGGCCGACGTGGTCCTGACCTGTTCGGACTATCTCCATCGCAAGAAAGCAGCGGTGCATCCCGCGACCTATCTGGTGCCCAATGGCGTGGATGGCCACCACTATGCCGCCATCGATTCCGGTGGACTGGCTGCTCCAGCCCTCCTGACCGGCTTCCCCCGGCCCCTGCTCGGCTATATCGGCACGCTGCACGACGAACGGCTGGATGTCGATTTGATCGAGGCACTTGCGGGCCGCTTCCCGAACGCGACACTGGTTTTCGTGGGTCCCGATCATCTTACCACCGAGACCCGGCGGCGCTTTGCCCAGCACGCCAACATCAGGCGGATCGGACCTGTGCCGTATACCGAGGTGCCGGCTTATTTGCAGGCTTTCGCAATCTGCATCTTGCCCCACCGCGTAACCCCGTTTACGGAGAGCCTGAATCCGATCAAGGCTTTTGAGTATCTGATGTCCCGGCGTCCGGTGGTCTCGACTGCGGTGGCGGGCCTACGTGAGCTTGGCGCCGTCGTCACAGTCGCACAGGACTCCGCTGAGTTTCTCGCGGCGGTTGCACAGCGTCTGGAAAGTGCGCCGGTCTACGATGCGGACCCGGCCCTGCGGGTGGCAGCCCAAAATGGGTGGCCGGCCCGAGTCGACCAGTTGATCTCTATCCTGGAGCCGTTATGCCATCCCTAGCCACACGTCACCTGGCGCCCACCACGCTGGCGCGCCGGCTGCGGTACGGTCTGCGCCTCGCCGGGGTATGGATCGGCCAGCCTCGGGTACGAACGCACGGCTGGGCGCGATTCGGTCCAGGCGCCCGTTTCACTGTCCGGCCTCCCGGCCTGGTGGAGATCGGCACCCGTTGCGAGTTCGATCGGGGGCTCACGATCGAGTGCGAAGGACGTTTGTCGATTGGTGCCGACACCTTCTTTGGGCATCACTGCACTCTCGCCGCGAAACAATGCGTCCGGATCGGCCGGGACTGCCTCGTCGCCGAAATGGTCTCGATCCGCGACTATGATCATCGCTTTGCCGATCTGACGGTCCCGGTCCGCTTGCAGGGCCTGATTACCGCGCCCGTTGTGATCGGCAACAATGTCTGGCTCGGCTCGAAAGTATCGGTGCTGCGCGGTGTGCGGATTGGCGACAATGCGATTATCGGCGCGGGAGCCGTAGTGACCCATGATATCCCGGCGAACGCGATTGCCGCCGGCGTACCGGCGCGAGTGCTGCGCTATCGCGTCGCAGGGAAGGGCTGATTATGCCGCTACCAGAAACCCTGCTAAGTGTCCTGATCGTCAATTTCAACACCCGGCTGCTCACCTGCCAGTGCCTGCGCTCCCTATTACCGGAGGCTAGGGCACTGGGAGCGCAAGTTATCGTTGTAGACAATGGTTCCACAGACGGCAGTCCGGAGGCCATTGGCGCCGAGTTCCCGGAGGTTGAGGTTATGGCCCTGGATGGCAATCTGGGCTTTGGCGCGGCCAACAATCGTGCCGCGGCGCGATCTGCTGCCCGGTACTTGCTGTTGTTGAATAGCGACACGATTGTGCATACCGGCGCCCTCCAAGCCTTGATCGATTGCGCGAATGCTTATTCCGATGCGGGCGCAGTCGGTGCCCGGCTGCTGAACGCGGACGGCAGTCTGCAACTGAGTTGCTGGCGCTTCCCAACACTCTGGCGCGCGACGGCTGAGACCTTTGGCCTGCTGCGCCTAATCGGCCGGCCCAGCAACTATCGGCCGCCCGACTATGACTCCATCCGCCGGGTTGACTTCGCGATCGGAGCATGTCTCCTGGTTGATCGCCAGGCGTTCGTTAAGGTGGGGGGCTTCGACGAAGCATTCTTTATGTACGCGGAGGACACGGATCTCTGTCGCCGGCTCCGGGCAATCGGCAAGTATGTCTACTACACACCTGCAAGCGTAGTCACCCATCTGGGTGGGGGCAGCAAGCTGAGCTCCACGGATCAGTTCCGCCAATCCAATGCCGGTACCGAACTGTACTTCAGCAAACATTACGGCGCCGGGGTCGTCGCCGGCTACCGCGTTATCTGCGCCCTCCGTGCGCTGTTGCGGTTGATCCTGTGGTCCGGACTCTGCCTTGTTCATCCCCGCGCCCGGCCGCGCCTGCGTGGGCACCTGGTTCACAACTATCGCTTGCTCCACTGGCAAGTCACCGCGCGGAGAAGAGGTCACTAATGTATCAGCATCCCACCGAGCACGCGAACGCGACCCTTGGACAATATTTACAGCGGGTCGCCTGGCCATCACGATTGCGCGGACTCCTGGCCGGTGGGAGCCTGCTGTTGCTGGGAGGTGCGCTGGGCTTTCTGGCGACGGCATTCAATCCCTGGTACCTGTTGTTCGGCGTTGTGGGGTTGCTGACCCTTGCCGTGGTCGTCCTGCGGCCGGCCTGGGGTGTACATATTCTGCTGGCCTCCGTGTTTCTCGCCGGCGTCCTGCCGGTAGGCGGTACGGTGACGGATATATCCGTGGCTGATGGCGTCGTCGTGGCTCTCGCTCTCGCCACGCTTATGGCCTTTGCCGCACCGCGCTTCCAGGTCGGATTGCCGCCAGCCTTGCTCCTGATGGGCCTATACATCGTAGTGGGGCTTCTTTCAGCCGCCAATAGCGATGCTGTGGATGTATCGGCACCGCGCCTCCTGCGGTTGGCGGCCTATGGCGTAGCCGCCTTCTCGGTGTTCCAGTTGTTCAGCAAAGCGGTGCCATGGCGCTCGCTGCTGATCTTTCTAATCCTTGGTGCCGGACTCATCGCCGTGGATGTACTTTACACCCAGGTGGTGATCCTGAGCCTCGTGAAGGATATCAGCACGCTCAATACAAACAGCGTTGCCTTCTTGTTTGACTTAGTCATCCCGGTAATCGTCGCCTACTTCCTGGGGCGCGGCCGCTGGTTGCCCGGCGGCTGGCTCTGGAGCGTCGGCCTGCTGCTCGCCGCCGACTTGGCAACTCTATCGCGCGGCGGCTATTTGGGCCTGGCCTGTGGCCTCGCGGTTGTCTTCAGCCTGTCGAGCCTCCGCCGGGGCGTGAAGATGATCCCCATCGCGCTGGCCCTCGGCGCGCTCGTCCTCTTTCTGGTACCGAGCAGTATTTTCGATCGCGTGGGTGACGACCGTACTTTCACCCATTATCGGGCCTATCAATGGAGTGCCGCGTCCGATGTCTTCACGAACCATCCGCTGCTGGGGATCGGATTTAACAATCTGGCCGGTGTGCCCGTCTATACCCCGTTCGGCACCATTTACTCGCCCGATCCTCACAACTTGGTCCTACGTGTGGCCGGCGAAACCGGCGTGGTTGGCCTCCTGGTGGTCGGCGCCATCATCCTGGCGACCGCCTGGCGTATGCTGCGCAACTACCGGGCGCTTCGCGACAGCGATGTTCCGCTGGCCCTGCTGAATCTCGGCATGCTGGGCGGCATCGTCGCCTATCTCGTCCATGCTTTATTCGACGTGTTCTGGGTCCACAACAGCGGTCTCCTGTTTTGGATCTATATCGGGCTGACGTACGCAACGAGCAGTGTGATTGCCCACCGCACAGCCGCGACGGAAATCGAGAGTCCGCTACTCCCCGCAGAGCAGAGGCATCCCACCGGGTTCAGTGCAGAAGAGGGGTGGTAAAATACCGAGCATGAGAGTACTGCATATTATCTCCACCGGTCAGAATGCCGGCACAGAGCGGTACCTGCTCGACCTCGTCGCGCACCGCAGCGCCGCCGTCGAGGCATCAGTGATCTGTCCAATCGGCAGTCCGCTGGCCGCCGCGGCGCGGGCGACAGGGGTCCCGGTGTACGAATTGAATTTCGCGCCTGCCGCACTGCCGCGCACGGTGACACAGTTGTGGCGGCATATTCGGGCACTCCGGCCCGATGTGGTTCATACCCACCTCGGTAAAGCAACACTCGTCGGCGCGCCCGTGGCCCGGCTGGCGGGGGTGTCGGCGGTAGTCACCACGCTACACTTCATCCGCCCGGCGTATGCGTCCACGCACACGCGCCTGGCCTATCCGATCTTCTTGCTGGGGCACAAAGGGGTCAACCGCTGCATTAGCCGCATGATTGCCATCTCCGATGCGGTGCGGGCCGAAACCATCGCCCGGGAGGGGGTGCCGCGGGCTAAGGTCGTCGTCATCCCGCACGGCACGAAGTTCCGCGGCCCGCCGCTAGAAGGTGCCGACCGGCAGTCGGCACGCGCCATGCTCGGGCTGCCGGACTCGGCGCGCGTGATCCTGACCGTTGCGCGGCTCGAAGCCGAGAAAGGTCACATGCTCCTGCTGGATGCGCTCCCGCAGATCCTCCAGGCCCACCCGGCCACTGTGTGCCTCTGGGCCGGAGATGGCGCCTTACGACCCGCGCTCGTGCGCGAGGTGACGTCGCGTGGGCTGCGCGACCAGGTGCATCTACTAGGCTTTCAACCGGATGTGGACCGCCTGTTGGGTCTGGCCGACCTGTTTCTCCTGCCTGCGCAGGCCGAACCGTTCGGGCTAGCTATACTAGAAGCGATGGCGGCGGGGTTGCCCGTCGTGGCCGTCGACGCGGGCGGGCCGGCCGAGATCGTCGTTTCGGGGGAGACGGGCTGGCTGGTGCCCTATGCGGCGGCGCCTCTGGCGGCAGCGGTGAACCGGCTGCTGGCCGATCCCGAGACAGCGCGCGCCATGGGCGCCGCCGGCCGGCGGCGGGTGGCCGCTTGCTACACGGTGGAGCGCATGGTGCGGGAGACCGAGGCGGTCTATCGCGATCTCCTCGCCGCCGGCTGTGCGGCCCGCGATCGGCCGATGGAGGCTCGATGAGGGTGCTGCTCTGCTTCCACTCGCTCGTCACGCGCTCCAATCACCACCTGGCCGAGGAACTCGCCGCCGCCCCGGACGTGGATCTGCACGTGCTGGCCCCGCCGTGGTGGCCCGAGGAGGCGCGACTGGTGCGCCAGGAGAAGCACGCGGACCCGCACTACACCATCCGCACCCTGCCGATCGTCTACTGGCGGCAGCCACGGCCTAAC
>JAICKM010000499.1 GCA_025927935.1 Chloroflexia bacterium
AGTATAGCAAAGGCCAAAACGACTGTCAATCAGTCGATAGTCTGATATGACAGATTCGACAGCTAACCTCTAATTATACCACAATTGGCGGGATTTGCCGGGGATTTAGCGAACGCCAGGGCCGGGTGCGTGCGTGGCGTGGCGCAGCAACCAGCTTGTTGGGACGCAGAATCTGTGCCTGTTTTGCCCAGCGACCGGCGTCTGCGCCGGCCTGGACGCGGGCGGGATTGGCGGCCCGCCGGCGCTAGCTAAGCCTTGGGTGGTCGGTAGCCCGTGGGGGCTTCATAAGGTTGGGCGTTGCCGGGGCCGGCCGCCGGGTCGGCGGCCTGCGTTGCGGGCAGGCAGACCGTGAAGGTCGCGCCCTGCCCGTTGCCGGCACTCTCGGCGCGCACGGTGCCGCCGTGCAGTTCGACCAGATGGCGCACAATCGCCAGCCCCAGGCCCAGGCCGCCATGCCGGCGGGTACTGGTGCTGTCGGCTTGCCGGAAGTGGTCGAAGATGAAAGGCAGCGCCTCCGCCGCGATGCCCTCGCCCGTATCGCTCACGCTGATGGCTACGTCCGCGCCCGCCCGCTCCAGGCGCACTTCCACGCGCCCGCCGGGTGGGGTGAACTTGACCGCGTTCGACAGCAGGTTCCAGAGGACTTGCTGCAAGCGGGTCGCGTCGCCGGCGAGCCGGCGGCCCGCCGGCTCGAGCGTCATGGTGAGTTGGATACCCTTGGCATCCGCCGCCCATTGCACCGCGTCGACGGCGGCGCTGATGACCGTGATCGCGTCCACGGGTGCGATAGCGAGCCGCAGCTTGCCCGTAATCACTTGCGACACGTCGAGGATGTCTTCCACCAGTTGCGCTTGTGCCTTGGCGTTGCGTTCGATAACCTCTAGCCCCCGCGCCAGCGTCGCCTCGCCGTGGGCGCCCTTGCGCAACCGTTGTGCCCAGGCGATGATCGTGGTCAGCGGCGTGCGTAGCTCATGCGAGACCGTCGCCAGAAACTCGTCCTTCAGGCGATTGGCGTGTTCGGCCTCAGCGCGCGCCGCTTGCTCCCGCGCCAGCGATTGCGCCCGCGCGGCCAGTTCCTGTTCCAGCAAGCGGGCCTTCTGCTGCAACCCGATGATGGCGCGGGCGCGCTCGTCGGGACCGGGCAGCGCCGTATAGCTCTCGGCGGGGATGAGCTGAGCGTGCGCCAGGCACACGTCGCTGAAGGGTTGGGCGAGCGCGTCTCCGTCCAGGCCGGTGATTGGGTAAGCACAGAAGAGGATGAAGGGATGGGTCTCGCGCAACCCATTCCAGAGTTCTTCCAGCCGCACGGTGCCCGCGTGGTTGCCCTCGGCCCACAGCAGGGCAACCATCTCTCCGAAGACACGCACTGGCCGGCCGCCGGTCGCGGCTTGCCTCACCAGCCCCCCAAAGAGCTTGGCGAAGCGGTCCGGCTCCGGCATCCCATCCACCATGAACCGGGTCAGCAGTTCCGCTGCGTCCAGCACAAAATACTGGCCGGACTCCTGCGCCGTGCGTACATCCAGCCCGGCGACCTGTAACTGCTCGGCCAAGCTCGCGCGGTGCTCCGGCGTGGCGACAACAATGGCGGCTTCCCCGGCCCGCAGGCCGGTGCCGATGAAGTCGCCCAGCGCGTGCAGCAGGAAGTGGTCTGTCTCGTAGAACTGGGCGAAGTGGCCGGACTCCGCCAACGAGTGCCAATCGATGCGGGGCATGACTATTTCGCCGGTATCGGCGGCAGCCAGTCCCGCACTGGTTGGGCTATGCACGTTGGCTTGAATCAAAGGAGCCTCCGAAGAACAATGCGGGTTGATGAGCGTACCGGATCCCGGCAGTAAACAAGACATCACCAGCAAGAATCACGCCACAAAAGGCTCATATGGCAAACTCAGTGAACTATTCATAGCTGGGCGAGATCAGCGGCTTCTCGAACACGAGCATCGTGCCCTCGTCCGATCGAGGAGTCCACCCTGCCGCCTGCAAGCCCGCTGCGATAGCCGGGACATGCGGCAGCATCGCATGCAACTCGGCATAGCCCCGCGTAACGGCTACTCGCCGCGCGGTCCCGGCTAGCTCCGCCAGGCGCGCGGCATCCATCGCTCCGTCGTCGAGGTACGCCAGCCATGCGGCATCCGGGTAGTGCCGCTCCGGGATCAGCGCGATGAAGCCGGGGGCCGTGCTGGTGCCGGCCGCCGGCAGCGTGAACAAGTTGCCCGCCACCAGCAATGCGTCCCAGAGTGCGCGGGTCCACGCCTGCACATGCCAGGCATGGGATACCAGCCCGCCGGTCGCGGCCCACATGGGACTCTGCGGCAGCCCGGCCCAGGCGGCTTCGGCCTGCGGACCGGGTTCGAGCGGGATGGCAGCGGGGGCCTCAGATGCGGCGGGCGAGGCTTGCCAGGGCAGCAGGACCGGGCCGCGCACGAAGGCGTCGCGGGCGGCGTTCTTGTGGATCGGGATGTTGTTCGCGGCGGTGAGGAAACGCAGCACATGGGCGCCGCGGCGGGCGGCTTCGGCCAGCATGAAGCGCTGGAAGCGCCCCGCGTAGCCGCGCCCCCGATAGGCCGGGGCGATGCGTAGACCCTCGAAGAAGGCTTCGCCGGGCGCCAGGAAGGTCAGCTTATCGACGCCCATCACCTGCCCGCCGATTTCGCCGACCACCAGCACGCCCGCAGTATCGGTGAGCCAGGCGTCCCAGACCTCGCCGATATAGTCGCCCCACTCCCAGGTTTGCGCGCAGAAGGCCAGCACGGCCTCGCGGTCGGCGGCGCGCGCCGGGCGGATCTGGAACTCGTCGCCGGTCATGGGCCGGGGCGGCCAGGGACCTCGTGGCAGTGGCGGCAGCGGGCCTCGTAGACCTCGCTGGCGCCGACCATGATCACCGGGTCGTGATAAGACGCGGGCTGGCCGTCGATCAACCGCTGCGTGCGGCTGGCGGCGTTGGCACAGACCACGCAGATCGCCTGCAGCTTGCTGACGTGCTCGGCCTCGGCCATCAGCATGGGCATCGGGCCGAACGGCTCGCCACGAAAGTCGAGATCGAGTCCGGCCACGATGACGCGCACCCCGCGGTCGGCCAGTTCCCGGCACAGATCGACAATATCCCAGTCGAAGAACTGTACCTCGTCGATGGCGACGACGGTGGCGTCCGTATCGAGGGCGCCACGGATCTCAGCGGTATCGCCCGCCGAGATAGCCTGGTAGAGCAGGCCGTTATGCGAGGCGACTTGCTCGGCGGCATAGCGATTGTCGAGGCGCGGCTTGAACACCTGGACGCGCTGGCGCGCGATTTGCGCGCGCTTGATCCGGCGGATCAGCTCTTCGGTCTTGCCGCTGAACATGCTGCCGCACACGACCTCGATGCCGCCGGCCGGTCCGTGGCCGTGTGGCCCCGGTTGAGGAGGAATGGTATCGGGCATACGACCCCGCTACAATGTGGAAAGCGCGGAGCAACCGGCCTGTGCCGTGCTGCTCCGCGCCCCATGGGATAAGATACGGTGTTAGCCTTCGCTGCCGGTGGGCGTCTCCAGCAGCGTTTCCAGTGTGGCCGGGCGGGCCGCCTCGCGGGCGGGCTTCGCCGGCTTGGCCGGCTTGGCCGCCGCCTGCACGGGCGGCGGCGCGGGGGCCGCCGGGCGCTCCTGCGACCGCTGCATGCGGCGCATAAAGCGCTCCACCTGGCCCGCGGTGTCGACAATACGCTGCTCCCCGGTGAAGAAGGGGTGGCACGCCGAGCAAACGTCGGTACGCAGTTGCGCCTTGGTCGAGCGGGTGGTCCAGCTATTGCCGCACGCGCATGTGACGACGGCTTCCTGGTACTTCGGATGAATATTCGGCTTCAAGTTAAGCTCCTTCCGGCGTTTATTCGCCGCCTGCCGGCGACGGTCCTTGCCGGGCAATGGACATAATGCAATCGTTCAGCTTAGGCGACGGTCGCGGTGGGTTCCACCGCGACGGCTTCCGCTTGGTCGCCCGCGCGCTGCGGATAGACGCTGACGCGCTTCTTGTTGTTCTCTTTGGCCTCGTGTTCGAACTTCACATAGCCGTCCGCTGTGGCGAACAGCGTGTGGTCGCGGCCAACCCCGACGTTGGTGCCGGGATCAATTTTAGTGCCGCGCTGGCGGACGATGATCGTCCCCGAAAGGACGGCCTCGCCGTCGTAGCGCTTCACGCCGAGCATCTTCGGCTTGGAGTCGCGCCCGTTGCGCGAGCTACCAACCCCTTTTTTATGGGCCATGTCTCTACTCTCCTGTGATCTGCCGGCGCCGGCAATGGTCTGCGCCGCCTGGCCGGGTTACAGCGTAATCGCGTTAATCGAAAGCCGGGTCAGATCCTGACGGTGACCCATCTTGCGCCGGTAGCGCTTCTTTGGCTTGTACTTGAAGACGATGATCTTCTCGCCCCGATGCTGATCGACCACGGTCGCCGTCACGCGCGCCCCGGCGACCAGGGGATCGCCCACCGTCACCTGATCATCCGAGCTGACCATTAGCACTTCGTTCAGCTCCACCTGCTCACCGGCCTCGACCGGCAGCTTTTCCACATTCAACTGGTCACCGACAGCCACTTTATACTGATGGCCGCCCGTTCTCACGATTGCGTACACCTTATCCTCCCAAATAGAAACCTAGAGGTCACAGCCTTTAAGTATACCCGGCGAGGCCAGGATTGTCAAGGCGCCGCGCACACAGACAAAGGCGCGGCGCAGGTAATATCCTGCGCCGCGCGATCTACCGCGGGATGAACGAACGGTTACGCCTCGCGGGCGGGCGGGCGCGGCACCGGGGCCGGAGTGACTCCGGCGGGCTGAGCCACCGCGACCGGCGGGGCGGCCACCGGGACGCTGGGAGCCGGCGCGGCAGCAGCCGGCGCGCTCGGTGCGGGCGCGGGGGCCGCCGTCTGGGTGTCGCCGTTGGCGCCAGCTTCCGCGTCAGGCCGGCGCGGGCGCGGCGCGGACGGCTTCGTCACCACTACCGGCTTGTGCGCGATGAGCATGCTGATCTTCTTGCCTTCCATCTTCGGCGGCTGCTCGATCACCACATCATTTTGCAATACCTGCTGGACCTGGTTCAGCAACTCGCGGCCCAACTCCGTATGCGTGAGTTGGCGTCCCCGGAACTCGACCGACAGCTTGACCTTGTCGCCTTCTTCGAGGAAGCGCTTGGCCTGGCGGATCTTGGTCTCCAGGTCATGCTCGTCGATATTCGGCTTCAGCCGCACTTCCTTGACGACAACCGTGTGCTGGGTCTTGCGCGAATCGCGCTCTTTCTTGGTCTGCTCGTAGCGGAACTTGCCGTAGTCCATCAGGCGGCAGACCGGGGGCACGGCATTGGGGGCCACCTCGACCAGGTCGAGATCGCGCTGGCGGGCCAGGTTCAATGCGTCGCGGGCGAACATGATGCCCATCTGCTCGCCGTTTTCGTCGATCAC
>JAICKM010000079.1 GCA_025927935.1 Chloroflexia bacterium
CGCACCAGCGCGGCTCGCTCACGCCGACTCCCGCTGGTGTTCCTTTACGGTAGCGAAGATCATGCGCCCCGCCACTGTTTGCAGCACACGCGTGACCATCACGTCCACGTCGCCGCGGTCCACATAGCGGCGCCCGTTCTCGACCACGATCATGGTGCCGTCGTCCAGGTAGGCCACGCCCTGGTTCAATTCCTTGCCCTCCTGGATCACGCGCACACGCATCTCCTCGCCCGGCAGCACCGCGGGCTTTACCGAGTTGGCTAGCTCGTTGATATTCAGTACGCGCACGCCCTGTAGCTCGGCGACCCGGTTCATGTTGTAGTCGTTGGTCACGACCGGGTAGTGGTAGGTCCGCCCGATCTTGATCAGCTTGCCGTCCACATCGTTGATGTCGGTGGCGTCGATCTCCGAGATCTGGATAGGAATCACTGAGTCCTTTTGCAAGCGTTTGAGCATCTCCAACCCGCGCCGCCCGCGGTTGCGTTTCAGCGTGTCCGGCGAGTCGGCGATGCGCTGGAGTTCATTGAGCACAAAGCGCGGGATGAGCAGCACACCGTCGAGGAAGCCGGTCTGGCTGATGTCGGCAATGCGCCCGTCGATGATCGCGCTGGTGTCGATGAGGATATACTTCTCGGTCGCGGGTTCCTTGTCGGCCTCCACGAGGGGCGGGTGGGCCAGGTGGGCGGGGTTCAGCCCGCCGAGGATGTCGAGGAATTCGGCGCGGCGCATCACCATCAGGTAGATGCCGAGATAGCCGAAGACGATGGCCGCCGCGGACGGCAACAGGCGCCCCAGTTCGTTGGGCAACTGGCTGAGCGGGATGGCAAGGAGGGCGGCCACGACCAGGCCCAGGATCAGGCCAATGGCGGCGGCCAGGATGTCGGCGGCGGCGATGAGTTTGAGCCGTCGCCGCAGCCAGCGCAGGGGCACACTGGTGATATACGGGATCAGAATCAGACCAAAGAAGGCCCCGGCCAGCGTAATGGCGAATTGCAGGGGCAACTCCACGCTGCCGCTGGCCTGCTGCAGGTAGCTGGCAATGTTCCACCCGATTGCGGCGCCCCCAAGCAGGCCGATCAGCCAGATGAACATCTTGCTATTCATTTCACGGCCTCCAGATAAGTGCGGACCCGCGTCGCGGGTCAATCATCCTGACGGCGCCGGCGAATAAACAGGGTGCCGGAACGGCGTCCGGAGAGCAACAAAAACGGCGGCCCCTCGCTCAACGAGGGTCGCCGGGCACGCTGTTCTCCCCACAGACCGGCCGCTGCACGCGGGCAGCGCGGATCTATGAACTGGTATGGCCGCCGGATACCAACAACGGATGGCCGGCCTGGCCCACCCTCCCCGCAAAATAAATGGCTGCGGCCGGAGGTATGGCAGGCTGCAAGATAAGTAACCGAACGATTGCGGCGACGATCATATAATGGTTGGCCCGTTGTCAGATCCGGTCGTGTTTCCTCCTTTACCTTCGACCGGACGGCGTTTGCTACCAGAGAACGCGGGTGTGCCGGGCTTGCGCGATAAGCAGGTGCCTGGGCCCTCACCAGCCGCGGGATGATAGGCATGCCGGCGCTTCACCGCGCCTATGCACTCCCGGCCATGATAGCAAATTTACCCACCGGTGTCAATTTGAATGCCAGGGGCCGGGTGCGCCCTGGCCGGGGATGCAACGTTGACGCCCGCCGGACGTAACAGTTATAATGGCACGGTTTACTTCAGGAAAGGAGACGGTCCGTGGCGGGTGAACTCAACCTGCGGGTCGCGCTGGCGCGCCCCCGCGTGCCGGTGCTGCCGAACGAGCAACTGGTCTATGCTCTGGTCGAACTGCGGCCCGGTGAACAAGCGGTAGCCACGGTCCTGCCGCTGAACTTGAGCCTGGTGCTGGACCGCAGCGGCTCCATGCGCGGTGCGAAAATCGAACGCCTGCGCGATGCCACCCACGCGGTGCTGGACCTGTTGCAACCCCAGGATATGCTGTCCGTCGTCGCCTTCAACAACCGCACGCGGGTGCTGGCCCCCAGCCAGGAGTTGGCCGAGGCCAACCGCCGGCAGATCGAGGAAGAGATCCGCCGCTTGCACGCCGACGGCGGCACGAACATGGCCCCGGCAATGGAAGCCGGGCTGGGCGAACTAACCCGGCGCATGAGTTCCGGCACCGGCGGCGCGGTCCACCGCATGGTCTTGCTGACCGACGGCATTACCGAGAAAGAGAAGCGCTGCCTGGACCAGGCGAGCGCCGCCGGCACGGCCGGCGTGCCCATCGTCGCGCTAGGCATTGGTCGCGACTGGAATGACAAGCTGATGCAGCAGATCGCCGAGCGCAGCGGCGGCACCGCCGATTATGTGCGCACCGCCGAGGAGATCCCGCGCCATTTTCAGCGCACCGTTCAGCAAATGCAGGCCGTGGCGCTGACCAACGCGCGGCTCGAAGTACGCACCTCGCTGGCCGTGACCTGCCGCACCGTGTTCCGCGTGCATCCCCTGATCGCTAAATTGACGCCGAGCAACACCGAGGAGCGCCGCACCGAAGTGCCGCTGGGCGAGATCGAGCAGGGGCACGGCCAGACTTTGCTGGTCGAGTTTATCGTGCCGGCCCGCCCGCAGGGTTCCTACCGTATCGCCCAGGTCGGCGTGACTTATGATGTGCCCGGCCGGCAGATGTCGGGCCAGTTGGTGCGCCAGGACGTGTTGCTGGAATACAGCGCCGACCCGCAACTGGTGCCCGCGCCCGATCCCGGTGTGATGAACCTGGTCGAGAAAGTCACGGCTTTCAAACTCCAAACCTCCGCGCTGGCCGACTTGGAGTCGGGCAATGTCCCGGCGGCGACCAGCAAGCTGCAAAATGCCGTCACGCGCTTGCTCAGCCAGGGCGATACCGAACTGGCGGCGACGGTGCAAGAAGAAATCGCCAATTTAGAGAAAGGCCGCGCGATGACCCCGGAGGGGCGGAAAACGATCCGCTTCCGTAGCGGCCAGACGGTGCGGCTCGACAAGCCTTGACGAGTGTTGAGTGCTAAGGGCTGTGTGCTGAGTACGACGAGTGATCAGCGGTCAGTGCCACTACTGGCCGGCCACCGTAATTTCGAGTTGTAGGGGCCGGTTTCAAACCGGCCTGGGCGCCCAGCAGATTCACAGTGGCGGACTACTAGCTGAATGTAGAGTAATCACAGCCGGTCTACCGGCGCGATGGCTTCCGGTCCCGCGGGACCGGCCAACCAAGGAGTAAGGAAACTCGCTATGATTCGTTGCCCACGGTGCAATACCGAACTGCCCGATGGGGTATCGTTTTGTGATGCCTGCGGGGCGCCCGTCCGCGGCCAGATGCCCCCGGCGAACCCTGTCTACCAACCGTTTGCCGGCGCCGCGGCCGCTCCCGTCACCGGCGGGCAGATGACCTGCCCGGTCTGCGGCACGCCTGTGCTGGCCGGGGAAGCGTTTTGCGATAACTGCGGCGCGGCCCTGCTCACGGACCCCGGCGCGACCCTGTCGCACGCCACCCAGCCGCCGCCCTTTGCCGCGCCGCCCGCCCCGGCCCCTGTGGCGCCGCCGCCTTTCGCGCCCGCGGCGCCGCCGCCGTTTGCGCCCGCGCCGCAAGCTCCGGCGCCGGTGCCCGCCCCCGTGGCGGCTCCAGCCGGCACGCGTCCCCGGCTGATCGTCGTGTCGAGCCGCGCCGAATTGCCGCTGCCCGCTCGCGACGATATCATCGTCGGCCGGGAGGACGCGCAGAGCAATAGCTACCCCGATGTGGACCTGAACCCGCACGGTGGCCTGGAGCAGGGCGTTTCACGGCGGCATGCGCGCATCAGCCAGCGCAATGGGCAGTGGTATGTCGAAGACCTCAACAGCGTCAACGGCACCCTGCTCAACCAGAAGCGCATCCCGGCCAACAGTCCGCAGCCGCTGCACCCCGGCGATCACGTGATGCTCGGCCGCCTGGGTCTGACGTTCGAGACCATCTAGGCGCGCGGCCACGCAGGAGGACCCGTCCATTTTTCGCGTTCTAACGTTCCTCGCACGGGCGCGCGCCCGGTGGGGCGGTCTGATCCTGGCCGGACTGGTGCTGAGCCTGGCGCTGGCGGCCTGTGATTTGGCCGCGCCGGCGCCCACCGCGATTGTGGCGCCGCTCACCGCGCCGGCTACTGCTACCTTGCCGCCGTTACCGGCGACCCGCGCGCCCCTGGAATCGCCCACACCGGTTGCTACGGCTACGGACGATCCACCGCCCACCGACCCGCCCACGATGACGGCGTCGCCGCGCACCGCGACGGCGGCTGCCTCGCCCACGCGCCCCCGGCGCACGCCAACCCGTGTCCCCCGGCCCACCGCGACGCGCTCGTCCACGCCCGGCACGCCCGGCACGCCGCTGCTCGAAACGCCGGTCCAGAGTCCCTCGCCGGAAGAGAGCGGTACGCCCCTGGCCGCCCTTACGCCTACTGCGCCCAGGGTCACGCCATCCGCCGGTGTTCATACACCTGGCCCGCGTTCGCCGGTGCCGCTGGTGCTGATCGATCCGGGGCACGGCGGCAACGAGACAGGGGCCGTTTCGGCGGGCGGGATGGAAGAGAAGGATGTCAACCTGGCGATTGCGCTGCAAGTCGCCGCGCGCTTGCGCGCCGATGGCGTGCTGGCGATCCTGACACGGGGCCGGGATTCGGCGGTCAACACCACCGGGCGCGATGTGAACGGCGACGGCACGGTCGACAACGACGACGATTTGCAGATGCGCGTGGATCAGGCCAATGCGGCGGGCGCCTGGGCGTTGATCAGCATCCACAATAACGCCCAACCGGGCGACCCGGCGACGCGCGGCACGACCACCTACTACTGCGCGGACCGGCCTTTCGCCGCCGAGAGCCGCCGCCTGGCCGAAGCGTTGCACACGCATCTGCTGGCCGCCATTAGCGACGCGGGCTATACCACCATCGACCGCCATGTGCGCGACGACGCCGAACTGCGCAAGCCCGAAGGCCACCTCTACCTGCTCGGCCCGCACAACAAGCGCATCACCCGGCCCAGCGCCATGCCCGGCGCGCTCGGCGAGACGCTGTTTCTCAGCAACCCGGCGGACGCCGCCCAACTGGCCCGTCCGGAGATGATCACCGCGCTAGCCCGTGGCTACGCCGAAGGCATTGAAGCCTACCTGGCCGGCGCGGTCGAAGCCACGCCATAGCTACCGATTGACGCCATAGCGCCCTCGGCACGTTTGCCGCCCGCCGGGCACAAAGATAGCCCCCGATTGGTGGCAAGGCCGCACTGCGTTGGCTCAGAGGCGGCGGCGCCGGCCTAATCGGGGGCTGGGGGTCCTGGTCGAGCAGAACACCGCCATTGTACGCACCCCTTATCGAACCGGTATCGAATTGTGCCCGCGGTTGGCCCGACTTTTGCGACGTTTGCGCAGGTAGGCCACGCCCCTGATCGTCCCACCGTTCGCGCCCCGCGCCGGCCCTTCTCCTCACGGCGAGGAGAGGGCCAGTGCCCCGCTACGGCGCGGGCGTAGCGGCGGTGGTAGGCGCCGCGGCCGGGCTAGTCGCGGCGGGCGTCGGGGCGGTGTTGCCGGCCGGCGTGGCCGCCGGGGTGGTAGCCGCGCCGCCGCTGGTCGTGGCGGTGCTTTGCGGGGTCAGGCTGAGCGCGGCCAGCAGGTTGCGCGCCGTGGTGGCCTCGGTGCTGCCGGGGGCGATACGGATGACCTGCTGGGCGTAGGCGTTGGCCTGCTGGAGATCGGGCGGCGTCTTGCTCATGTAGACCTGCGCCAGCCCCAACGTGGCCTGGACGTTCTGCGGGTCGATTTGCAGCGCCTGTTGGAAATATTGCTCGGCCTGGGTCCACTGCCCGGCCTGGCCGGCGCTATCGCCGGCGGCCACCAGCGGCGCGGCGGCGCCCGCGCTGGGGGTCGGCGTGTCGAGGATCGTGGGCGTCACCGTCGTGCTGAGGAAGCTGGCCCCCGTGCCGAGGATCAACACAAGCGCGATCACCAGCGTCATGATCTGATAGGCGAGGCGATTGTTGGTGTTCTTCTTACGCTTGCGGGGCGGCGGCGGCGCGGGCCGCGCGGTGCGCGAACGTGGGGCCAGCAGTTCTTCCTCCCCATCGTCCGCGACGGCGCGGCGGGCCGGGGCCGGACGGGCCGGAGTGGGGCGCGTGGTCGTGCCCATGGGGCGCGTCACTGGGGCACCGGAGCGCGCGGGCGGCGCGGGAGCGGCGGCGGGCGGGGCCACCGGCTTGCGCGCCGCGATCTGGGCGGCCTCCCGGCGGCTGGGCAGAGCAACGCCACCGGGGCGTGAGGCGGGCGGCGCAGCGGGCGCGGCGGCCGGGCGGGCTTTGGGCACCGGTTTGGCCGGGGTCGCGCGGGTGGGCGCAGGCGGGGCGGGGGGCGCTTGCCAGGGCGCGAGATCTTCCTCCGGCGGCGAGGCGCTTGCCTCGGCGGTGTCCAACTCGTCTTCATCCGCCACGAGGTCGTTTGCCTCGGCGGTGTCCAACTCGTCTTCGTTGTCATCCGCCACCGGAGCGTCTTCGTCGACCTCGATCTCGGCGAGTCGCGCGGTCTCTTGCTCGGTGGCCTGCCGGGTCACGACTGGTGCGGCCTCAAGCCCGCCATCGCCTTCGTCCGGTGGTTCGACGGTGAGCGGGGCGGTCGGCGCGGGCGCAATCGTCAGGGGTTGGGCGAGGATCGGCTCCGCAGAGGTAGGCAGATCGGCTGCGTTCGGCTCTTCCAGCGGCGCCAGATCGGCTGTGGCCGGCTCGTGCACCTCGTCAGGCACGCTCTGCACCGGCACTGCGATCTCCGCTGCCGGCGCGGGCGGCGCAAGCGGGGGGGTAGCGGGGGCGGGCGCCGGAGCGGTGCCACCCAGGCGGTTATCGTACGCCGCGCGCTGATCGGGGTCAGCCAGTACGGCATAGGCCGCGGCTAGGCGGGCGCGCTGTTTACGCGCGTAGTCTTGGCGGGCAGCGGGCACCTTGCTGGGCGCAAACATGGCGGCCAGATCGGCGTAGGCCGCCTCGATCTCTTCGTCGGTGGCGCCGGGGCGCAGGCCCAGGACGTCATAATAGTTCTCAGCGGCCCCGGCTCCTGGGGTGGCCTCACGGTCAAACGGCATTCGTGCGTACTCCTCGCATGGATCTTGGGTTGGGATGTTTGGCTGCGATCATTGCGTCCTATTCTACCAGAAAAGGCGGCCGCGGGCCAACGGAGTGCTGCGTGCTGCTGGCGCAGTGGTGCCGCAGGCACCTTGCTGCGTGCTGCGTGCCGATGAGTGGTCAGCGGGCAGTGGTCGGTGGCCGGTGGTCAGTGTAACGAGTGCTTACCGGGTATACGGCACGGTTTTAAGCGCGGCATAGGGCTACTACGTGCTGTGGGACAGAGTGCGGGAAAGAATTCACCGGGACTTTACACAACTGGAGGTGCGAAAACGTTGACAGAGATTTGCCAATCTGCTATACTGCATTAGCCTGGGTAAGTATTTTACGTTCGTATAGGCTTATACAAGATGTTAGCCTATACGAATACGCTTCACCGGACCTGGGATATTGCTGTAACTCTACAAGAGGGAGTCACGATTTCTGTTATGGTGAACCGGCTTCGCTCGAGTGTCCCGGTCCTGGGGCTGTTATTGGTTTTAACCGCGTGTGGCGAGGCGAACGCGCCCGCCGCGAACACACAAGCGACCGCCACGGCGGTCCCGGTCGTTACGGTCGCGGCGACGAGCCCGGCGCTGGCGACCCCCGCGGCGGGCTTGTCTGCCGATGCCGCCGTGGTGCGCACCGTTAATCTCTTGAACCAGATGAGCGGCCACTTGATGGTGGCGCAGGAGCTGGCGACGGCCGGGCAGGCCGATGCTGCTGCCGAGCAGGCTGAGATGGCGAGCAACGGCCTGATGGACGCGGTGGCGAGTACGCTCACGGCCAAGGGCGGCGATACCTCGCTACGCGGCGCACTGGATGCGTATACTGCCGCCGTCAAGCAAGGGGGCGGGGCCGCTGCACCCGCCCAGCAGGCCGCGCTGGCCGCCGTTGACGGCGCGATCTTCGCGGTGGCCGGACCCGATGCGGCGACGAATACCGCGTTGCAGGGCCAGGTCCTGACCGGCTTGCTGGAGAAGATCGAGGAGGAATATGCCGAATCGATCAAGGACGGCAAGATCGCCGGAGTGGAGCCGTACCAGAGCGGCTACGGCATCTTGCAGATCGCGCGCCAGCGCTTTGACGCCCTGGAAAAGGGCATGGCTTCCGCGCCGGTGAGCGAAATGACCGCGGCGCGCACGGCGCTCAGCAAATTAGCCGCGGCCATGCCCAGCGCGCAACCGCCCGCCACGGTGACGGCGTCCGCCGATGTAGAGCAGCAGATCGACGCGGCGAAGGCGGCCATCGGCGCCGCCACCGGAACGACCGCCGCTACGCAGGATAGCGCCGCCGCGATCGCGGCCATTCAGGCGGATGTGCAGGCCGCGCTAGGGCTGTATAAAGCCGGGGAGAAGGATGCGGCCTATGAAAAAGCAGCGGGCGCCTATCTGGATGGATTTGAAAAGCTGGAACCGGACTTGCTGAAGGCCGACAAGGACATCGTGCAGGCCCTGGAGACGGACTTCAAGGCATTGCGCGACGGGATCAAAGCCGGCCTGTCCCAGAGCGAGTTGGAAGCGGTCGCGGCGCGCATCACTAGCGGCTTGCAGCGCGCGGGCCAGTCGCTCGCCAAGTGAGAGCATGAGAGGCATTATGCGGAAGACGAAATGGGCTGCGCTGGGCTTGACGCTCGCGCTGCTGCTGCTGATCGGCAGCGGGATGTTCGCTCCACGGGCGCAGGCGCAAGGCACCGGCCCGGCCAATGTGAACGTGCCGGAGCAAACCGCGGCCATCCGCGACAAGCTGCAACAGTCGATGCGCGAATACCGCCTGGGCAATTACGACGCGGCCTACAAGCTGTCGCGCTCGGCCTATCTCGACAACTTCGAGAACATTGAGATCCCCTTGCGAGTGATGAACGCCGACCTGACCGCTGACATGGAGTTCCGCTTCGCCGCGTTGCGCGGCGCGATGGACGCCCACCAGCCGATTGGCGATGTGGAGAAGCTGAACCGCAGCGTCCGCGACGGCGTGGACGAAGTTGAAGGCATGTTCAGCGGGCCGGGGGTGCTGGCGCCGCTGTTCGCGCTGGGCACGTCCTTCTCGATTATTTTCCGGGAGGGGCTGGAAGCCTCGCTGGTGGTGGCCGCCGTGCTGGCCTACCTGGAAGCCGGGAACATGCGCCGCCTCAAGAAGCCGGTGCTGCTCGGCGTGGGCGCGGCCATCGTTTTCAGCGCGCTCTCCTGGCTGCTGGTCAACACGATTATCCAGCTTGCCCCGGTGGGCCGCGAGGTGCTGGAGGCCGTCGTCTCCTTCGTCGCCGTGGCGATGCTCTTCTGGGTCAGTTTCTGGCTGATCCGCAAGATGGATAACAAGCGCTGGATGGAGTTCATCAAGGCGCGCGCCTGGTCGGCCATGACCAGCGGCAGCACGTTTGCCCTGGCCGCGCTGGGCTTCACCGCCGTGTACCGCGAGGGTCTGGAGACGGCGCTGTTCTATCAGGTGCTGTCGATGAACGGCGCGGGCGTCGAAGCCTACGTGCTGGGCGGGTTCTTGCTCGGCGTGGCCGCCATCGGCGCGGCATTGGTGGTTATGTTCCGCGCGGGTCGCAAGCTACCGGTGGGCCGCTTCCTGTCGATTGCCGCCACCATTATCATGGTCTTGTCGGTGGCTTTCCTGGGCAACGCCGTGCGCGAGTTGCAGGACATCGGCATCCTCGGTGCGACTTCGCTGATCGGTATCGTGCCGCGCCTGCCCTACCTGCTGGCTGAAATGACCGGCATCCACCCGACGCTCGAAACCATCCTGGCCCAGGTGGCGCTGGCGGCGATCTATGCGACGGGGTTGGTGGCCTTGGCCCTCAAGCGCCCGGCGCGGCGCCAGGCGGGGGAAGCCCATCAGCGCCCCGCGTCGCCAGGAGTCTAGAGCCACCCATGAATCTGCACCCAGAGGCGGTCGTCCATGCCTGACCGCCTGACCGTGACGGCGCTCCCGGCCCATCATGCCGGGGGCGTCGCCGACGAGATCGATATCCCCAACAGCGCCGGGCTGCGCATTGGCGTGGATGTGGGCGGCACCTTCACCAAAGCGGCGGCGATCTATAGCCGCCCGTTGCGCATTGTCCACCAGGTCGTCGTGCCGACGACGCATAATGCGCCCGAAGGCGTGGCGCGGGGCGTGGTCGAGGCTCTGGAGCGCCTGCTGGCGTCGCCCACCCTCTGCCGGTTTCAGCCGCGCGTCGTGGCCCACAGCACGACTCAGGCGGTGAACGCGCTGCTCGAAGGCGATACGGCCACCGTGGGCATCATCGGCATGGCCCGCGAGGAAGACCGCCGCGAAGCCGAGAAGCGCACGCGTGTGGGCGACATCAGCCTGGCGCCCGGTCGCACTCTGCGCACCATCCACCGCTTCCTCGACACCACCGACGGGCTATCGCGGCACGACGTGGTCCAGGCCATCAACGAACTGGTCGCGCAGGGCGTGGGCGCCATCGTCGCCAGCGAGGCTTTCAGCGTGGACGATAGCGCCAACGAGCGGTTGGTGATGAGCGCGGCCCGCGAACAGGGCCTGCCCGCGACCGGCGGCCACGAAGTCTCCGGCGCTTACGGTCTCGAAGTGCGCACGCTCACCGCCGCGATCAACGCCAGCATTATGCCGCGCATGATGCAGACCGCCGAGATGGTTGAGGGCTGCCTGGGTCAGGCGCGCGTCCACTCGCCGCTGGTGGTGATGCGCGGCGACGGCGGCGTCATGAGCATGCAGCAGTTGCGCGAGCGGCCGCTGCTGACGGTCCTCTCCGGCCCGGCGGCGTCGCTGGCCGGTGCGCTGCTCTACGGCCATGTGCTCGACGGCATCTTCCTCGAAGTGGGCGGCACCAGCACCAACCTGGGCGTGATCCGGGGCGGCCAGCCGGCCATGAAATATGTCCAGGTGATGGACCACCCCACCTGCCTGCGCTCGCTCGACGTGCGCGTGCAGGGCGTGGCGGGCGGCAGTATGGCGCGGGTGCGCGGCAAGAAATTGGCCGATGTCGGCCCGCGCAGCGCGCACATCGCCGGGCTGGCCTACTCCTGCTTCGCCCGGCCCGAAGAGTTGGACGGCCCGCTGGCGATAGAGTTGTTCGCGCCGCGCTCCGGCGACCCCGCCGACTATGTGGCCGTGCACAACGCCGCAGGCAAACGCTTTGCCCTGACCGTCACCTGTGCCGCCAATGCCCTGGGGCGGGTGGCCGAGGGCGCTTATGCCTACGCGCCGCCCGATGCCGCCCTGAAGGCGTTCGCTCCGCTGGGCCGGATGCTGGGCTGTTCTGCCCAGGTTGCCGCCGAACGGCTGCTTGACCGCGCCGCCGAGCAAGTCGCTGCGGCGGTGCGCGCGCTTTGCGTGGAGTATCGCCTCGACCGCAAAGACCTGGACCTGGTCGGCGGGGGCGGCGGCGCGGCGGCGCTCGGCCCGGCGGTCGCGGCGAAGGTCGGCGCACGCTGGTCGCTGGCCGACCATGCCGAGGTCATTTCCTCTATCGGCGTCGCTATGGCGATGGTGCGCGAAGAGGCTGAGAAGACGCTGGACAATCCCGGTCCGGAGGATGTGGCTCAACTGGCCGCGCTGGTGGAAGCGCGGGCCATCAGCAGCGGCGCCGAGCCGGCCAGCGTACAGGTCTTCACCGAGGCGCTACCCGAAAAGGGAGGCATCCGCGCCGTGGCAATCGGCAACGTCGGCCTGGACGCCGGGGGCGAGCACGAGATCGGCGCGGAAGAGGCGCTGGCTGTCGCGGCGCGGCGCGTGCAGGCGCCGCCCGGCAAGCTGCTGGCGGCAGGGCAGACGGGGCATTATTTTGTGTTCGCGCCCCCCGCGCGCAAGGGCTGGCCCTGGGCCAAACGCTTCCCGGTGGTCGTCGTGGACCGCCACGGCGGGGTGCGCCTCGAAGCTGAGGACGCCGAAGTGCTGACTGGGGCCGCGCCGGAGGTGCTGGCCGCGCTGCGCCGGGCGCTGACGGGCGAGCAAGGCGTGGGCGCTTTCGGCCTGGGGCCGCGGCTCTATCTGCTCACCGGCCCCCATCTGCTCGACCTGTCGAGTATGCAGCAGAGCGTCGATACCCTGGCCGCCGCCGAGCGCGCGCTGACCGGCGCCCCGGGCGAGGGGGTCGTGGCGGTGCTGCAGCGGCCCAGGCTGCTCTAATCGCCGGGTTCCGCGCGAATTTCGGGCGGGACCGCCTCCACATCACGGCCCGGTCTATCACCGGCCAGCAAGTGCTGATAGATGAATTCGGCCACACCGGCCCCGTTCTCGTTTGTCATAATCAGGCCGGCCACAGCTTTGAGATCCGCTATGGCATTGGCCGGTGCGACGACCAACCCACACACCTCCACAAAGCAGATGTCGTTCTCTGCATCGCCCATACCCACACATGTGCTTGGGTCAACGCCGAGCCGGCGCAGCCCCGCCCGCAATCCGCTCGCCTTGTCGATCCCTGGCGGCAAAAACATGGCCGAGTCCTTGTTATAGGTAATCGGCAGATCGAGCTTGAGCCGGGCAAGTGCATCCTGAATCACTCCGGCCTGCGCCGCCCACGTACTGAGAATGACCCGCCCGCGGCGAAAGAATACGCCCCGCCGCTCAAGCTCCTGGAGCAGTTCCGCGGGGCGCGGCTCGGCCAGGTATTCGATCTCGCCCCGGGCGGGATAAAAGAGCAGGCCGCCGTTTTCGGCCACCACCAGATCGAACAGCCCGATTTGCGGGCACGCGTCGAGCAGGGCCTCGATCTCGCGCCCGGTGGCCAGCACCAGCCTGATGCCGGCTTGTTTGGCCGCGCGCAACGCCCGTTCGGTCGGCTCTGCGATCACTCCGCTCCTGGCAAGGGTGCCGTCGTAATCCAGGGCCAGCAGCCGGTAGTCTACCATGTGATCTCCCATGCCGGCAGGTGAAGCCATGCCTTGACTCTCCGCCCGGCGTTCCTATTTTCTGGAGAATCTGCTCGATCTGAGCACCATCTGCGCATAGGCACCGCAATCGTGCCATAATTTTCATAATACGATAGGTCGCATTCGGATACAGATTCCGCAGTGATCGTATTGCCGAGCCGTCCGGATTGGTGTAAAATGCACCGCGGTTAGGCATCTAACAAAACGGGAAGCGCACGACCGCAATACGGTACGCCGGATGGATCTCTCAGGATTTGCTGTATCCTGAGCCGGGTCACCGTTCAGAGCCGGTCGGGCTATGGCGCCTTATGGCCGTTGCCGGCCCCCGCGCTGGGTCAGGGATCCTCCTGACCGTTCGGCTGCGCCGGACGAACGCATCTTCCGCAAGTAGCGCTCCGCGGACGGCCCGGGGCGGCAAGTACCTCTCTGATAGATCGAGGTACTTGCCGGCGGCGGGTGGGCCGGACACCACGGTACTGAAAGGAGGTGGTGAATACCTACCTACAAAATGAGCGGTTCATTTCGCGACTATTTTATCAGCCGCCCTGGCGACTGAATAGAACCGGGGCTACCCAGTAGAGTCGGGCCGGGGCCGTACCCAGCCAGGCGAGGTTGCCGGACTACGACTTAACGCCAAAGGAGGCAAGTATTCATGACCGTCCATGGAAGGAGTTACCGGATCGTATTGTTGCTCATGCTCACCGGGTTGCTGCTGCCGATGCTGGCAGCCTGCGGAGGCGAATCTCCCACGGCGACGAGCGTTCCCACGGCGGGTGCCCAGCCCACCAACACCACGGCGGCCCCTGCCGCCGCCGCGACCGACACGCCAGCCATGCAGGCGCAACCGACCAACACCACCGCCGCCGAGCCGGAGGCCACGGGTACGAGCAGCGGCAGCGCCGGCGCCGTGGATCTGAACCAGCCCGCCGCGTGCGCCAACGTCACGGCCGGTATGCAGGGCAAAAAACTCCGCATTCTGAGTAACGTGGTCGGCGGCAAGACTCCCGAAGAAAACGATCTCTTCGTTAAGGAGTTGGAGCGACTGACGGGTGCGACCATCGACTTCGTCAAACCGGCCTCGGATTACGACCAGAAACTGCTGGCCGACGTGTCGGCGGGTGAGGCTTATGACCTCATCTACATGACCAAGCCGACGATGGATATCCTGGTCGATCAGAAAGTGCTGGCGCCGCTGACCGATAAGATCAAGGCGTCGCCGGTCCTCGGCGATCCCAAGGTGATCCCGCCTGCGGAATGGGACATCATCCGCTACGGCGACGGCCAGCTTTACTCCGTCTATCAGAAGTTCGAGGGCGGCACCATGCCCATTGTGCGCCAGGACTGGATGGAGAAACTGCACCTGCAAGAGCCGAAGACGCTGGACGACTTCTATAATGTGCTCAAGGCGTTCAAGGAGCAGGACCCGGACGGCAACGGCAAGGCCGACACCTATGGCCTCTCGACCTCCGGCCTGTACGACATCCAGGGCTTCATGAGCGCCGCCGGCGTTAAATCGCATTATGTGATCGATGCGAACGGCAAGCGCTCCATCCCGTTCGCCAGCGATGCCGCCATCCCGGTTTACGAGTGGCTGGCGAAGCTGTACAAAGAGGGCATCCTCGACCCCAACTTCGCCACCAACAGCACCAGCCAGATGCGCGAACTCTTCCTGGCCGACCGCGTGGGTATGATTACCTACTGGGATGCCTGGGTGGGCCTGCTCAACAACACCCGCATGACCAAGGACCCGAACACGACCTTCCTGGCGAAGGGAATCGCCGGCGCGACCGGCCCCGACGGCAAGATCATGCTGCGGCGCGGCGACCCTAGTGTCTTCGCTATCCCGGTGAACGCGCCCGACCCCGATACCGCTTTCAAGTTCTTGGAGTTCTGGAACTGCCCCGCCGGGATCATCCTCGGCTCGCTCGGCATCGAGGGCAACGATTATACCGTCGCCGGCGGTAAGTACACGCTGACCAAGACCGGCACGGAGCACGGCATGGACCATGGCGTGCCGCGCTGGTACAACAGCTACTTCCCGCGTCCGCTGCCGCTGCCGCCCGGCGTGACCGACGCCCAGAAGATCATTCTGGACAATAACGCCACGATTGAGATCCCCACGGCCCAGTGGACGGATGCCAATACAATCATCAACAACTACGCCTTCAAGGCCATCAACGGCCAGATGCCGGCGGCCGATGCCGTCCACCAGATGCACGACGAACTGAAGGCGAAAAACCTGATCGA
>JAICKM010000778.1 GCA_025927935.1 Chloroflexia bacterium
AGGAGCAGGGCGGGGGGCCGGGCCACCAATGCTTCCAGTAGCCGCCGGGTGATGGCCCGGCGGCGTTCGGGCGGCTGGTAAGGGTCGGTGGCCGACGCCATGAAGATGCGCAGGGTGTCGGGCGGATGCCGGGCCAGTTCGCGGGCCAGCACCTCCGGCGCGTTGGTCTTGGCCTTGACATAGTGGCCCCAGGGCCGCGGGTCGCGGGCAGCCACCGGTGCGCTCGCCACGTAGCAATAGCTACAGCCGAAGACGCAGCCCTGGTACGGGTTCAGGCTGTGCGTGAAGTCGCCCAGGTAGCCCCCGGTGGGCGTGAGCAGGCTGCGCGCCTCGATGGTCTCCATAGCGCCTATTGTACCGGGTGATGGGGGCGCGGGCAAACCCGGTCCCGATCAATCCTATCCGCGGTGACGCGCATTGGAGGCAACGATCTTGGAACCTGAGTCTTTGCGGATGATTTCCTGGAACGTACAACAGGGCAGCCTACCTGCGGCCCAGGTCGCGGCGCTATCGCATGGGCAACCGCATATCGTCGCCTTGCAGGACGTGTTTTATACAGTAGCACCGGAGTTCCAGGACAAACTGACGCAGATTGGCCTGCCGTACAGCGCGTACACCCTGCCCAATCCCCCCTCGCCCATTTTGCAGCCGGCTGTTCCGGCCAGCAATGCGCGCCTGCGCCTGCCGGAAACGCTGCGCCACCCGAAGATCGGCGTGCTGGTGGCTAGCGCCTGGCCCCTGACCGTGTTAACCTCCGCGGAAACCAGCATCCATGTGCTCTGGCCGGAGCGTCTCCTTTCGGTAACGATAGCCAGTCCTTGGGGCGCCATTGAACTGCATAATGTTTACTTGCCGCATCAGGGACATATCCTCGTTCTATACCATATGCTGCGCGCGCTGTACGCCGGGCTTGCCACACCGTCGCAGCGGCATCGCATCCTGTGCGGAGATCTGAACCCCCCCGTTGATGAATTAGCTGATGGGCGGATTATCACGCACGGGCGAAAGCTCGTTGGCGATCAAATCGTTGTCACAAACGCCCTCATGGATGAAGCCGAGCACGGGGTACTGCGAGGGTTGGCGCCGTTCGGTCTGGTGGATGTCTTTCGCCTGCTCTACGGCTATGAGCAGCAGGGCTGGAGTTATATGGATACTAAGCCCCCGTACCACCGTCTGCGCCTGGACCATGTCCTGGCCTCGCCCACGCTGCGCCCGCAGCTTTTCCGCTACCAGCACGCCTGGCGCGAATCCGCGCCGCACTTGAGCGATCATGCGGCTGCGGAGGTGCATTTTGCGCCGGCGTTGCTGGGGCGGTAAGGGGCCTGTCGCGTGTTTCGTGAGGTTGACAACGCCCCGTGGCTTTGGTATAATGCAAAGCGCGATGGGGAGTCGTCTAACGGTAGGACAGCTGACTCTGGATCAGTAAGTTGGGGTTCGAATCCCTGCTCCCCAGCCAGAAATATCGGATGCAAAAGACCGCGATGGGCAACCATCGCGGTCTTTGCGTTGGACCCGCGGCTTGGCGTAGGGATCTGCTCACGCGGGGATCAGGCCGGCTCCGGGGGCAGGCCCGGCGGGTTGCCCAGCGGGCCGGTGGCGCCGGGGCGGAGCGGCAGATCGACGTGGAAGCTGGAACCGTGGTGTTCCTCGCTCTCGACGGAGATCTGGCCGCCCAGGAGCCGGGTCAGTTTGCGGCTGATGGCTAAGCCGAGGCCGGCCCCGCCCGCCGGGCGCCGGCCGCCCCCGCCGCCGACCTGATAGAACTCGTCCCAGATGTGGGGCAGCGCCGTGGCCGGGATGCCGATGCCGGTGTCGGCCACGGTGAAGCGCACCGCTTGCGGCCACTGAGGCGCGGATTGGGCGCGCAGGATGATCGCGCCGCTGTCGGTGAACTGGAGCGCGTTGTTCACCAGGTTGCCGAGGACCTGGCGCAAGCGGTCCACGTCGGTGCGGATGATGGGCAGGCCCGGTTGGACCTCGACCTGGAGGTCGAGCGCCTTGCGCTTGATCTCCGGCTCGATACTCCCGGCGATGCTGCGCAGCAGGACGCCGGGGTCGATCTCTATCGCCAGCAGTTGGATTTTGCCGGCCTCGACCCGCGCCATGTCCAGCACTTCGTTGAGCAGCGACAGCAGGTTCTGCCCGTTGACCAGCACGCGGGTGAGCCGGCTCGTTTGCTCCTCGGTCAGCGGGCCATAGAGACCCGTGACCATCATCTCGGTGAAGCCGAGCATAGCGTTGAGCGGGGTGCGTAGCTCATGGCTCATGTTTGCCAGAAAGGTCGATTTGGCGAGGCTGGCGGCTTCGGCGGCATCGCGGCTCTGGGCCAGCGCCGTGTTGGCGGCGGCGAGTGCCGTCTGCTCTTGTTGGACTCGTTCCAGCAAGTCGTTCAGCGCCGTAACCAGCTCGATCAGGACCGGCGGACCATCCGACGGGGCGAGGAAAGCGCCCGGCTCAGTCATGCGCCGGGCCTGATCGGCGATCCGGCGCACCGCAGCCGCCGGAATGGTGTTCTGTCCCGAGGCGGGATCTTGCATAGACCTCCACAATCCTCTCAGGGTCTGTTGCGCGCCCATTTTAGTCAAATAACACGCAGCCCCTTATTGAACAAACGTATACTGGCCTGTATAATAACGCTAGCAAGCGCGAGTGTGACCCAAGTGTTATGTGCCGCATTAGTACATGCGGAGAGGAGTGGACCATGTTACGCCGATGGATTCTCCCGTCTCTGGTTCTGGCCCTGTTGCTGCTGGGCGGCGGTTTGCGGGCACGCGCCGCAGACGACAGCGCCACCATCCGCGGCCAGGTCGTCAGCCTGGACAACGTGCCCTTGAGCGGTATCACGATTGCGGCGTATGACCAGCCCAACACGACCTCGAATCGCACTCCGTTGACCCAGACCACCACCGGCGCGGATGGGCGCTATAGCCTCACCGTGCCGCCAGGCACAATCTGGGTCGCCATGCTGACCGCCGAGCGCTGGGGGTACGATTATACACCGATTAGCGTGAAAGCGGGGGACGTGGTTGAGAATGTGATCTTCGTGCCCGCCGTGCGCGTGTTGCCCGCCGGGGAGCCGACCGCGACCGCTGCCCCCGCGCCGGCGGCGACGCCCACGCCGATCGTGACGCCGCCCGGCATGCCGACCACGGGTATTCCATCCACTTCTGCCGGTCTGCCGGTCGCCCTGGCCGTCTTTGGCGCGATTCTGCTCTGCGGCGCCGGCCTGGTCCTGCGCGGGGTGCGGCGGGCGCGTTCCTAAGCTGCGACTCCGCGCGCCG